>DQVB01000208.1 GCA_015661985.1 Planctomycetota bacterium
CATGGCCCCGGCCACAGGAAAGTTGATCGCCGAACTGCTCGGCGGCCAGCCGCCCCATGTGGACCCGGCCCCCTATTGCTTCGATCGCCTGCCCTTGCTGGCACGTCTGGCATCCTAGCCGGGACCGATGGCGGAGGCTGCGTTTGCTCGTTCCGGCCTGCGAGGCCATGGATAACGTGAATAAATCCGGGCTAGCCGCGACCGACGGCAGTTCGGGAGGCACTGCTGGCGGGAAAACCGGTGGCCGCCTTCTTCCGCATTTCGGGGTTGAGCCGCTGTCGTTCGCCGCTCGGGCGCAGAGGTGACTGAGGATGGATGCAAAAAGGTCGGGTTTTCCGCCGGCGGCTCAACTGGCCGAACCGGCCCAACCGATGCAATCTCTAGCCGGGATTGTCCATCAGGCACCACAGCCGCGTCTTGTGGTGCAGGCGTCTGGCCTGTCCTGCCCAGATTGCAGTCGCCCGCATCGCAAGGTTGATGGACAATCTGGGCCAGAGGCCATCTCAGGACGAGGGAGGTCGAAGCCGCAGCGGACCAATCGGGCCGAAAACGCCCGGATGATGCGGCTCGCCAGGGAGCATAATCCTGCTGCCGACCAGGCGTCGTTCGTTTTGAGATGGTTTGCCGGTGCGCCGCTCTTCCATCTCCATTCGGGTAATCGTCCCATGAGCCACGTGTCTCTGGAGAAGCCGAACGCGGCGGCCCCGCGCCTGGGGCCCGCGGTGCTGCCGCTGGGACGAGCGGGCCACTGGGAGCTGCTGGCCCAGATCGAAACGACCCGATTCTGCGAGGTCTATCGCGCGCGACCGGCCGGCAAGCCGTCCGATCCGGAGGCTCCTTACACATTGAAGCTGCTTCGTGCTGAGTGGGAGGGCATCCCGGAGGCCGTGGCCATCTTGCGGCGCGAGGCGGCCGTGGGTTGTAGTGTATCGCATCCACATCTGATCCCCGTGTTGGCTGGACACGTAGATGCCCCGCCCTATTTCGTGGTCACCCCCTGGCTGCCTGGGGCCACGCTGGATCAATTGGCCCGCCACCCTTTGGATGTCCCCGAATCGGTATGGATCGTACGTCAAGTGGCCGAGGCCTTGGCGGCTCTGGAGTCGGCTGGGTGGACCCACGGCGACATCAAGCCTCGCAACGTGTTGGTCTCGCCGGAGGGACACGCCACGCTGTTGGACCTTGGTTTCTGCCGCCGCGGCAACGAGGCCGTCCCGGTGGCCCAGGAGCCCCTGTTGGGCACCGTGGCGTACATGGCTCCGGAGCGGCTCGTTTCGTCCGCGGGCGCCGACATCCGTAGCGACATTTACAGCCTTGGGGTTGTGCTCTACGAACTGGTTTCAGGTCGATTGCCCTTTGAAGCGAAGGACTTGTCCGAGTTGGTCGTGGCGCACCGCCAGTCTCGGCCGGCTGACTTGAGGCGCGTGGCCCCGCACCTGCCACCAGAGCTCTGCGCGCTGATCGCCCAAATGCTGGCCAAAGATCCCTTGCGACGGCCCCAGTCACCCACCGACCTGATCCAGCGGCTCGTGGCGTTGGAGATCGCCACCTTCGGACAGCGCGCCTCAGGTTGACCGGCCCCTGGGCGGAACGGCCTCGAGGCCCGCCTGAGGGGACCGCCCCGCAGGGCCTCGGTTCAATCCTGTGTGGGCCGTTCCGGCTGCGGCTCACTCAGGTCCATGTGGCCGCGTGCCAGCATGCGAAGTACGTCTCGTCGGCGCACCACGCCCAGCAAGCGGTGAGGCTGTGGGCGGGTCACCACGGGCACGCAATCGTCCTTACACGTTTGAAAAACCTGATAGGCCCGGGCGGCCGTCTCATCCGGATGGAGCACCCACCCGGCCGGTGTCGTGATGTCGTCCGCCCGCACCACGGGGCCCAAAGCAGGGTCGAACAGCGCCGAGGACAACTCACGGTAACGGATCACCCCCAGCAACTCCCCCTCGGTGCCTACCACCGGATACGTGTTGTCCCGGCTATGTTCGATCACCTCCACCACTTCCGCAAAAGTATCCGCCTGCGAAACGACCGGCACGTTCTTGCGCATCAGCTCGCCCACGGTCAACTCGTTTGGCGATCGGCCTCGCCAAGGATTGTACCCGGCGGCCATCAACAGCCGGTCGGAGAGGATCCGAAGCTGTTCGAGCAGATCGGTCGCCCCAGGGTGGATGGCTTGGGCCAAGGGCATTTCGCCGGCCCGCAACACGGCTTGACGGATGAGAATGGGCCCCAGGATCTCGAAGACGACCACGGTACCCAGGATCACCGTCTGCACCTGCGCACAATATTCGTGCCACAGCCCGCCGTCAGGAAGCGTGCGTTGGAAGGCGATCGCCGACAGGGCGATGGCCGCCCCGGCTTGGGCCACCAGCGCCGGGCCCAACCACCGACGCACAGAAGGCTCTTCTCGTCCCCGGCCGGCCGCCCAGCGGATGCCCAAACACTTCCCCGCAAACCGGAAGGCAATGTAGCCCAATCCAACCAGCCCCGCCTGGGGCAGTTTCCCCACCTCCATCGCTGCCCCATGGGCCACGAAGAAGACGACACACAGAAGGCCCGTCAGGCGATCCAACTCAGCGGTAATCTGGCGCCGCTGGTCTGACGAATTGGCCACGGTGACCCCCATAGCCAGGAACGTCAGCAGATACGGCATTTGGCTGATCTGACTGATACCCAACAGCAACATGACGATGGAAGTCAGCAGGACCAACCGCCGGTTGGGGGCCACCAGCCCGAACGTCAACCCCGTCAGCAACCCCCCGGCCATGCCCAAGGCAACCGAGCCGGCCAGGTCCGAAGCCAGGTGGCCGAACTCACCCCACAAGTCCACGCCCGGACCCTGAACGAACTCGATGCCCAAGAAAACGACCTCGAAAAGCACGATCGAGACCAGGTTGTTCAGGGCCACCAGGGCGTGGGCCAGGTCGGTGAGCGGCCCCTCGGACTCGGTCTCCTTCAACACCAAGATCGTGGTGGCCGGTGCCGTAGCCAAGGCCAGCACGCCCAGCAACATGGCTACCTCCCACCGGGCTCCAAGCAACAGCAGCCCGACGAAAACCAGCACCAGCGTGCCTACCAGCTCGCCTCGGGCAAGACGCAGCACCCGACGCAGAATCCGCCGGGTACGGACCAACGCAAACTCGCAGCCCAAGCCGAAAAGGACCAGCGCAATGGCCAGCTTGGTCAGCGGTTCCAGCAGCTCCAACTGCGGATGCCCGACCCAGCCCAATCCGGAAGGACCCAGTAGCACGCCCACCAGCAAGTAGATGGTCACCCGGGGAAGACGGAGCCAGCCGGCCAGTGCGCCGGCCATCAGGGCTGCCCCCAATAACAGGCCGAGCAACAAGACGATGGTCCAGGGCGAAGCGTCCATCAATGCAGCTTGCGGGGCGTCCGATCCAGGATAATGGGGTGCCCAATTATACAACGCGGGCGCAGCGGTCATCCCCCACCATGGCGCGGATCGGTTTCTCCGCAGTGCGGGGGGCGAGCGTTTCGGCCTTTCCCGGCAACGGGCCGAAGGTATAATTTGCTCATTGGAGGGCGGAGGCGGAGCGGACCTTCGCCCAGGCGGGGTGACTTGCCGGGCTGGCCGCGCCTGTTAGCGAACCATACCCGACGGTCGCGGGTATCCTATACACTCCAGGCGGGGCTGAAGAGGCATCTTACCGCAAGCGTAGTTGCCTATCACCCGGTTTGGCTGGCTGCTGCTTTCAGGGAGCAACCGCATGGATAAGGAATTGATTGATCGGGCCGAGGTGATCCGCAAGCGGATCCTCCAGCTGCGAGACTCCCTTTGACTACGGAGCGAAACGGCGGCGTGCGGAGGAGATCGAACGGCAGATGACGGCGCCTGGGTTTTGGGACACCCCGGAGAGGGCCCGCGCTGCGGTCGGCGAGCTCAAATCGCTCAAATCGCTCCTTCGGCCCCTGGACGAAGCCATGGCTGGGGCAGAGGATCTGGAGGCCATGCTGGAGTTGGCCCCCGAGGATGCGGAGCTGGCCGCGGAGATACCAGGCCAGATCGAGCGACTGGAACAGTTGGCCGAACAACTGGAAATCAAAGCCCTGCTCAGCGGTCCGCTCGATGGCAAGGGGGCCCTGGTGACCATCCATGCCCGTGACGGCGGGACCGATGCCAGCGACTGGGCGGATATGCTCCTGCGCATGTACGCCAATTGGGCAAAGGCGAACGACTACGAGGTGGAGCTGCTGGACAGGCACGAGAACGAAGAGGCCGGTATCCACAGCGCCAGCATCGCCATTCGCGGCCCTATGGCCTACGGATACCTGAAGGGCGAGAGCGGCATGCACCGATTGGTGCGGATCAGCCCCTTCAACGCCGAGGGCAAGCGGCAGACCAGTTTTGCGGCAGTGGACGTTACCCCCGAAGTGGACGAGACGATCAATATCCAAGTGGACTGGGATCAAGACGTGCGCGAAGACCGGTTCCGCGCAAGCGGCGCCGGGGGCCAGCATGTGAACAAGACCTCCAGCGCCATCCGGCTCACCCACCTGCCCACGGGGATCGTGGTGCAATGCCAAAACGAAAGGAGCCAGCACAAGAATCGGGCGACCGCCCGCAAGATGCTCCTTGCCCACTTGGCCCAGCTGGAAGAACAGAAACGCGAAGCCGAAGAGGCCGCCCGTTACAACAGAAAACCCAAAGTCGGTTTCGGCTCGCAAATCCGAAACTATTTCCTCCATCCCGACCAGCGGGTCAAGGATGCCCGCACCGGCTACACGGTGACAAACTTCCACAGCGTGCTGGACGGCAATATCCAGGGATTCCTGGACGCCTACCTGCGGTGGAAACTGGCTCAAGAGAAACTGGAGAGCGCCGCGAACAACTAGGAACCCCGTGCCAGGATGCGCCGCGGGCCTGGCTCCCGGCCGAGCGGCGATGGGCGATCGCAAGTCTCCTGCGCCATTGTGGGATCATCCTCGAAGAGAAGACCTCGGGATCCACGACGTGCGCCGGGCACTACTCCGCTCCTGCGCGAATCGCCGGTTCCAAGCGTTTACGTTACAGGTGAACCCGGAAAGCCATGAACACTGAACGCATCGAGAAACTGAAGCAGCAGTACACGGGCCAGTACGTGGTGGTCAACGGGGATCGCCCGGAGTTGGTCCGCTTCCACGGGGCTGTCGGGCAGGTGAAAACCGTGAACTTCAACGGCTGCGCCCTGGTGGAATTCGACGTGGACAACAACCGAGGTCGTTACGATATCGAGTTGGATTATCTGAAGGTGGTAGACAAGCCAGCGCCGAAGCCCCCGCCGAAGAAGGCGAAGGGGGCCAAGGCGAAGGCCGCCTCGCGGGGTGTTCAAACCCAGCGGGCGTCGAGCGGTGCCGGGGTGGCTCAACGGCCAGGCGCGCCGGAGGAGGCGGCCCAGCGGAACCCGGGCTCGCCCCATCCGGCCTCGTCCGCTCCGCCAGAAGCATCCGGCCCCAGCGCGATCCAGCAAGACCTTTCGGAGTTGGAACGCGCGCGCATGGAAAAGGCCCAGTCGCTGGAGGACGGGGCAGACCCGCGCCGGCAATCGACCGATTCGGCCCGACCTTCAACGGAGGCCGCCCAGAGCGAACCTCCCCCGAAGGCTGGCCCAACCCCTTCCGAGCCGGCCACGTGAGGGCTGGCGGGTGCGCGGTGCCCAAAGGGTAGGACGTCGGTGGACTATGGGGCAAGCGTGGGCGCCCCGTCGACTGCAAGACGACAGTTGACGGTACCGTGATCGTGCCGCGTCGCGCGGCCCGGAATGAGGATCGTAGTTCGAGCGGAAGGAGCCGCCCCATGAACGTAGAGCCCTTGCCTGGCAAGGAAAGACCGAAGCGAAAACGGGCCATGCTGGCCCGTATCCTTCTCGGCCTGTCGCTGGCCCTGCTCGCCGCGCTGGTGGCCGCTTGGTTCTTTTGGTTCGGAGCCAAGAAATTCAGCGAGCCCTACCGGATGGCTTTGACACGGGTGTCTCAAAGCGAAGCAATGCAGCAAGAGCTGGGGACACCGATCCGGGACGTCACCTGGTTTCCCACGGGCCGGATCAGTGGCCAGGGGCATGGGCGCACAGCCAGGCTCAATTTCACTGTCGCCGGCCCGCGCGGCCGGGCCACTGTGAGCACCGTAGCCCGCTGCATCGGTGGCTCGTGGGGCCTGACCACACTGGACGTCACCTTCCCGGACGGCGGCCGCCGATCGATCCCCGTCGGAAAGATGCAACAGGCGGCAGCGGCGCCGCGGTGGTCGCCTGGGGAGCCCTCGACCGGGATAGCCCAATCGGCCGCCCGCAGCCCGACCGGATCGCCGCCTCCGCCGGGCGACATCCAGATCGCCATCCCCACCCTCCCGGAACTGGAACGGCGCTGAGGAATCCGCGCCCAGTCTCCCGTTCGGGCAGCCGTTCACAGGTTGCAGGGCGGAGTTGCTACGGACTCTACCGAGCCGTGGGCTACTGCTAACGATAAATTCGACTGTCGAAATCCGAACGTCGAAACAAGTCCCAATGTCCCGAATTCGAATGACAAAAACACTGGCTCCTATCCGGCCGTTGCGGCACAGCATCCAGCGGCACACCGGTAAGTTTGGGACATTTGAATCGAGTGTGTAGCACCATTACAGGGGATGGAGCCGATGGCAACCAGGAATGTGGCCTTTTTCGCGCAGCTCCCGACCCCAGAGGACACAGACGCAGAGGACGCAGAGCTGTTCACGGGGCGTCTCTTCAATGGTCTCAGCGGACTCTGCGCACTGTGCGGTTAAAGGCTTCGCCACGTGACGTGGTGGTGAACCCCTGTTTTGTTGCCACAGTTTCTTTGAATCTCGGATTTCGGGACTGTCTGGCGCTTTCATGCTTCGTGTTTCGGGTTTCCCACAGGCCATCTGTTGCACATCCGGCGCACGGCCATTCAGCGTGGCGTCGAAGGAGGGCCTTTCTCTGCTGGGCATGAGCAATGCGGTGGGACTTATGCCTTCAACTGTTGCGGCCTTATGACGCTGGCGAGTCTCCCCGAGACCGGCTGCCGGTCTCGGCCAGGCTCGGCCTGCGCCGACGTTGGAAGAAAACCGGATCAGTCCTTTGCGGCCTCCCACGAGGTCTCGTTGAGAATGGTGATCTCATCGCACGGCGTCACGGGGTAATCGCGCACGGTGATCGTTCGCTGGTGGGCCCGTTCGATTTCGTAGCCGGTGCCGCCGGCCAGAATGTATTGCCCGGGGCGCAGCGGGTCCGCCGGCAGCGGCTCCTCGAGCTTGATCGTGCGGCCTTCCACGGATGCCACCCCCAGGCGCGTGACGGCGGCATCGCGCGCAAGCGAGACTCCGTCGACACGGAGCTTGGTGCCGGCCAGCAGATAGGCCCGCTGCACGTTCCCGCGCCGATCGCACGAAACGAAGGCGAACTTTCCGGCAACGATCATCGAACCGACTTGCCTGGGCGCAGCGTCCAGCGCGCAGACGATCGTGTCCACGCGATCGGCCAATTCGACTTCGACCGCTACCGTGCCGGTTTCCAAATCGTTCACCAGCAGCCTGGTTGATCGAACCGGCGACTGCTGCCCTGCGTAAGGCACCAGCAGAGCGACATACTGGCTTGTGGCCCGGCCGCCGCCGGCGGACCGCTCGGCCAGGATCTGCTGGATGGGAGGCGCGTGCAACTCGCTGCCGCGGTCGCTCCGCCAGCCTGGG
>DQVB01000134.1 GCA_015661985.1 Planctomycetota bacterium
GCGTGCAGCCTCAGCGCCGCCAGTCGGCCGTCGCCGCCGCGCTGTGACACCGGCCGGACCGACGATCGCCGTCAGGCAGACCGACGACCGCGCGGTGGCCGTCCTCCGACCGGGCCGCCACCAGCGTAGAGGGATCGAGGCCCTCCCTCAGCCGCGCCGACACCCCACGATCATGCCCCCGCGCCGACAAGCCACCCCTGATCACACTTCTCCCCCCGGCCATCGTCCGCTGCCGCTGCCGCCGGGCTCACGTCATGGGGCCACCACCGGATCGCGGCAGCGGTTGCAGGGATCGGTCCACCCTGCAATGCTCCGCCCACCCCATTTTTTCCAACGTTGGGGAGAATCCGCCAGGTACCGGCCCGCCTTGGCCGGCTCCGGTCGAGTCAGCGTCCCTCCTCCAGAAGTCCCGATCAAACCAGAAACCGTCTGGAGAATGGATCGTCGCCGAAGCCGGACATCCTGCATTGAGTGTCATAGCCAGAGTCGATAGTGTGCGCTGTAGTAGTAGCGGCGATGCCCGGCAACGTTGCCACAAGCTCTGACAAGGTGACATTCTTGCAGCTACGGGGGAGAGTCAGGCTGCGTCCCGGCTCCAAAGAGCCGGGCTGCTCGGCTCGGGCTTGTCGCTTTCGCCCGGCAGCTCAATCCATGACCAGCACGCCGGTGCCGTTGATCTGGTCGTTCTTCAGCTCCTGCAGTGCGCGGTTGGCCTCGGCCAGCGGGTAGGTGGTCGTGTGGGGGCGGATGGGGATTTGCGCGGCCTCGGCCAACAGCTGGCGGCCGTCTTCCCGTGTGTTGCAGGTGACCGAGCGGATGTCGCGTTCGTAGAACACGTACCGCTCGTAGTCCATCTCGGGGATAGGACTCATGTGGATCCCGGCCAGGGCCAGGGTGCCGCCCTTTTTGAGGCCTTCCAGGGCCGGGGGCACCAGCTCGCCGGCCGGGGCGAAAATGATCGCACTGTCCACCTTCACAGGCAACTCGGATGCCTCCCGGCCCACCCAGACCGCGCCCATTTGGCGAGCCAGCTGCCGGTGGCGCTCGCCCCGGGTGACCACGTACACCTCGCAGCCGCGGTGCTGGGCGATCTGGATCACCACGTGGCCCGAAGAGCCAAAGCCGTACAGGGCCAACGTGCCCCCAGCCGGGAGCCGCGACCGGCTCAACGCCCGATACCCAATGATCCCCGCACACAAAAGCGGCGCCGCTTGCAAGTCGCCGAACGCGTCGGGGATCGGGTAGGCGAACTCCTCTGGCACCACGGCGTACTCGGCATAGCCCCCATCGGCATGGTAGCCGGTGAAAGAGGCACTCTCGCAGAGATTCTCACGGCCGCTGCGGCAGTAATCGCACTGGCCGCACGTGCGGCGAAGCCACGCCACACCCACCCGCTGGCCCACGCGCAGCTTGCCGCAACCCGAGCCCATCGCGTCCACCTTCCCCACGACCTGGTGCCCCGGGACGATCGGCAATCGCTGCTTCGGCAGATCCCCTTCGATCACGTGCAGATCCGTGCGGCAGATCGCGCAGCAGGAGACCTTCAGCCGCACCTCGCCCGCGGCAGGCTCCGGCGCAGGCAACTCGACCAAGCGAAGCGGGGATGCATCGATGGGCCGAATGCTTTCCAATACCATCGCTTTCATGATGTACCTCCCTGGCCTGCCTCTCGGTTGGCGCGGCAAACGTATCACCTCGGTTGGAGAGAGCCCTTTCTGGAGCCGGTTGCTGCGGTCAGGAGCGAAATGCGCTCGGCTCGGGAGAGCCAAGCTGCCGAAGCGGCGTTGTCCAACTGATTCAGGATGGCGTTGCCCGCGAGGATTTGCAACGGGGCGGGGGGCCGAGTCGGTGGCCCGGCGGTTGCGGGGTCGGTTGTATTCTTTTGGCTTGTATCCGTTCACGCCCAGCGACCGCCGCGGTAGGGTGGGACAAGGTCGCCGTCCGTGGCGGTGGGCCGGCGCAGACGGGCTCGACCTGACCCCTGCGCTGTTTTGCCCGGTGATCAGTTCTTTGCGGCGACCGCAGGCCCCCGCTGGGACCGCCTGGTTGTCCCACCCTACGGATCCCGCCGCCCCGCGAGTGCTTACTTTGGCTTAGGCCGGCTCGCTGTGAGCGGGGGCCTTGTGAGAGACCGGCCCAATCTGTAAGTTGGGCACTATCAGAAAGTAACGCTCGGAGCGAGCTTGTGGGAGGTCGGGTGCCCGGGGTGAGGCTGCGGGATCGGAGGGGCCAGCCGCACTGTGAAGGGCACCGCAATTCCCTCGCTCCGCCGTGTTTGGCTGCAAGGTGCAGTCCCACATGCGCAGCGCCGACATGCGGGGTGTGGCGGGCACAACGGTCCGGCGGCTTGGGGCCGACGCACCGAAAGGCTGGCGAGGCTTGGCATGTCGGGGGTGGATCGGGGCCGCGCCGACTGGCGGGCCATGGTGCCATTGTTGCTGAGCTGGTTTGTCGGAGGCGGTGAGGCGGTTTTTGTCTTCTGTGAGAGAGGAGGTCAGCTGTGGCAAACAGACGCTTCGTGACCGTGGATGGCAATGAAGCGACGGCCAACATCGCACATCTGGTCAACGAGGTGATGTCGATCTATCCGATCACGCCCTCGTCCGGACTGGGTGAGATGCCGGACGCGTGGGCCGCTGCGGGGCGGAAGAACATTTTTGGGGCCGTCCCGGATGTGGTGGAGATGCAGAGCGAGGCGGGGGCAGCCGGCGCGGTACATGGCTCTTTGCAGGCGGGCGCCTTGACCACCACCTTTACCGCCTCCCAGGGCCTGCTGCTGATGATCCCCAACATGTTCAAGATCGCCGGGGAGCTGACCCCGGCGGTCTTCCATGTGACGGCCCGCACGGTGGCTACCCACGCCTTGTCGATTTTCGGCGACCACAGCGACGTGATGGCCTGTCGCAGCACAGGCTGGGGGATGCTGGCTTCCGGCTCGGTCCAGGAGGCCCAGGATTTGGCCCTCATTGCGCACGCCGCCACCTTGGAAGCCCGCGTGCCCATCTTGCACTTTTACGACGGCTTCCGCATTTCGCACGAGGTGAACAAGATCGAGGAGCTGACCGAGGACGACTGCCGGGCGATGATGGATGGGGATCTGATCCGAGCCCATCGCGAGCGGGCGTTGACACCGGACCGGCCCAAATTGCGCGGCACGGCCCAGAATCCGGACCATTTTTTCCAGGGGCGCGAGGCGTGCACCCCCTTTTACGACGCTTGTCCGGGCATTGTACAGAAGACGATGGACAGGTTTGCCCAGCTCACCGGGCGCCGGTATCACCTGTTCGATTATGTGGGGGCCGAGGATGCCGAGCGGGTGATCGTGATCATGACATCCGGCGGCGGCGTGGTGGAGGAGACGGTACAGAAGTTGATGGCTGACGGCGAAAAGGTGGGCCTGCTCAAGGTGCGGCTGTTCCGTCCCTTCGACGGCCAGCGTTTTGTCGGGGCGCTGCCGTCCAGCGTGAAGGTCATGGCCGCTTTGGACCGGACCAAGGAGCCGGGGGCAGTGGGCGAGCCGCTGTACTTGGACGTGGTCGCGTCGCTGGCGGAGCATTGGCCTGGGCGGGCGGGCAACGGCGCGATGCCGGTGGTGATCGGCGGCCGGTACGGGCTGTCGTCCAAGGAGTTCACTCCGGCCATGGTGAAAGCGGTCTTCGATGAGATGAAGAAGCCGCAGCCCAAACGGCATTTCACCGTAGGGATCCGGGATGATGTGACACATTCGAGCCTGGATTACGATCCGGCTTTCTCCACCGAAGGCGACGACGTGACGCGCGCCGTGTTCTTCGGGTTGGGGGCTGACGGAACGGTGGGGGCCTGCCGCAATTCGGTCAAGATCATCGGCGAGAACACGCCGATGTACGCCCAGGGGTATTTCGTTTACGATTCGCGCAAGGCCGGGTCGGTGACCATTTCTCACCTCCGGTTCAGTCCCCGTCCAATCATTGGATCATATCTGGTCCATTCGGCCAATTTCGTGGCCTGCCACCAGTGGCAGTTCCTGGAGAAGATCGACGTATTGAGCATGGCCGAGCCGGGCGCCACGTTCCTTTTGAACAGCCCCTATGGGCCGGACGAGGTGTGGGAGCATCTGCCGGTGGAGGTCCAGGAGGAGGTCATTCGCAAGGGGCTGAAGTTCTACGTGGTGGACGCGTACCGTGTGGCCCGCGAGGCGAAGATGGGCGTGCGGATCAACACGGCCATGCAGACGTGCTTCTTCAAGTTGGCCGGGGTGCTGCCCGAGGAGGAGGCCATCGCCCAGATCAAGGAGGCGATCCGCCGCACCTACGGCAAGAAGGGGGGCGGGACGATCGTGGAACGGAACTTTGCCGCCGTGGACGGGGCGTTGGCGGCGCTGCACGAAGTCAAGGTGCCGGAACGGGTCACGGCCACGAAGCGGCGGATCCCGCCAGTGCCTGAGGACGCCCCGCCGTTTGTCAAAGAGGTGCTGGGCACGATCATCGCCTATCGCGGGGACGAGCTGCCGGTCAGCGCCATGCCCGCCGACGGCACCTTTCCCACGGGGACGACGAAGTACGAGAAGCGGCGGATCGCCCAATCGATTCCCATTTGGGACGAGACCATCTGCATCCAATGTGGGCTGTGCGCGTTGGTCTGCCCCCATGCGTGCATCCGCCAGAAGGTCTATCCGCCGGAACGGCTGGCCGGGGCGCCCGAAGGCTTCAAGTCGGCCGACTACAAGGGCAAGGAGTATCCCGGCTGGAAGTTCACGGTGCAGGTGGCTCCGGAGGACTGCACCGGCTGCGCCTTGTGTGTGAACGCATGTCCGGCGAAGAGCAAGGAGGTGGCCAAGCACAAGGCCATCGACATGCTTCCCATGCTGGAACATGTGGATCGGGAGAAGGCGTGTTGGGATTTCTTCCTCAGCCTGCCGCCGGTGGATCGCCGCGGGGTGAAGATCGACACGGTGAAGGGTTCGCAGCTGTTGGAGCCGTTGTTCGAATTCTCCGGCGCCTGTGCCGGCTGCGGCGAGACGCCCTATGTGAAGCTGATTACCCAGTTTTTCGGCGACCGCATGATCATTGCCAACGCCACGGGCTGCTCGTCCATCTACGGCGGGAACCTGCCTTGCACGCCCTACACGAGGGACCTCCAGGGACGCGGGCCGGCGTGGTCCAATTCGCTTTTTGAAGACTGCGCGGAATTCGGCTTCGGTTTCCGTTTGGCCATTGATTATCAGATCGAGTACTGTCACCACCTGCTGGGCAAGCTGGCCTCCCGTCTGGGTGACAACCTGGTGGCCGAGCTGATCAACAACCCCCAGGAGACGGAGGCGCAGATTGCCAAACAGCGCGAGCTGGTGGCCGAGCTGAGGCGGCGGCTCGAGTCGCTGGACGAGCCGGATGCCCGGGCGCTGGCCGCGTCGGCCGAGTACCTGGTGCGCCGCAGCGTGTGGAGTTTCGGGGGCGACGGGTGGGCGTACGACATCGGCTTCGGCGGCTTGGACCATGTGCTGGCTTCGGGCCGCGACGTGAACATCCTGGTGATGGACACGGAAGTCTATTCGAACACGGGCGGCCAGTCGTCGAAGGCGACGCCGCGCGGGGCTGTGGCCAAGTTCGCCGCTGGCGGGAAGCCCGGCCCGAAGAAGGACCTGGGCCTGATCGCCATGTCCTACGGGAACGTGTTCGTCGGCCAGATCGCAATGGGTGCGAACCCCCTGCATACCATCCGCACGATCCTGGCCGCCGAATCCTACCGCGGTCCTTCGCTGTTGATCGCCATGTGCCACTGCATCGGCTGGGGCATCGACATGACCGTGGGCATGGAGATCCAGAAGGAAGGCGTCACCTGCGGCTATTGGCCCCTCTACCACTATGACCCGCGCGACACCGAGCAACCGTTCCATTTGGACAGCCGGCCGCCGAAGGGAAGCTTCCGCGATTTCGCCATGAAGAACGCCCGCTTCGCCATCCTGGCCCGCTCCAAGCCGGAGGAATCCGAACGGCTGTTGACACTGGCCGAACAGGATATCGCCACCAAACGCCACTTCTACGAGCGACTGGCCGAGATCACTCGCGCCGCTGGTGATGGCGACGGTGCCGCGGCCCGCGGGTGATCGGGCTGTGCTGCCGGCCAAGGCGATGAGTAAACAACCAGCTGAGAAGAACAAGGAGATCTTCAGCGATGACCGTGGACCTGAGCACGCGCTACCTGGGCCTGGAACTGGCCAACCCCCTGGTGCTGGCCGCCTCGAGCCTGAGCGACAAACTGGACAATCTCCGCCGCGCCGAAGAGGCCGGGGCGGCCGCCGTGGTGATGCATTCGCTGTTCGAGGAGCAAATCGAGTTCGAGGCAGACGAAACTCAGCGGGTGTACGAACAGGGGACCGACCAGTTCGCCGAATCGCTCACGTACTTCCCCGAATTGGAAGAATACCACTTGGGCCCGGAAAGCTACGTGCGACACGTCGAAAGGGCCAAACAAGGTCTCTCCGTGCCCGTCATCGCCAGCTTGAACGGGACCAGCAAAGGCGGTTGGATCCGCTACGCCCGAGTCCTCCAGGACGCCGGTGCCGATGCCCTGGAGCTGAACATCTACTTGATCGCCGCGGACATCACCGTGTCCGGGCCCGAGGTGGAAGCCCAGTACCTGGATCTGGTCTCGGCGGTCACGCAATCCGTCTCGATCCCCGTGGCCGTCAAGTTGGGGCCCTATTTCAGCTCTCCCGGACACATGTGTCTCCGGTTGGCCGAGGCCGGTGCGGACGGCTTGGTGCTGTTCAACCGGTTCCTCCAGCCGGATATCGATTTGGAGGCCATGGAGATCTCTACCCAGTTGTCCCTGAGCACTTCGGATGAGCTGCGTCTGCCGCTGCGTTGGATCGCCATTCTCTTCGGCCGCGTGTCCGCTTCGCTGGCTTTGACCGGCGGCATCCACTCCGCGCAAGACCTCATCAAAGCGGTGGCGGCCGGGGCCGATATCGGCATGGTTGCCTCGGCCGTGTACCAGCAAGGCTTCGGTTTCATCCGCAGGACGCTCGACGAGATGCGCGGGTGGATGGCCGAGCGGGAATACCAGTCCCTCAGCCAGCTCAAAGGGAGCATGAGCCAGCAGAACTGCCCGGACCCGGCGGCCTTCGAACGGGGCAACTACATGAAAACGCTTGTGTCGTACACCAGCCAGCCGGCGTGACGCGGGGCGCAGCAGACCCGGCGGATTGGACTGATCAGCCGGAGTCGACCCGCCATTTCAGCGGCAATCGGCGCCCAACGTGGGACAGGCCGCCAGCCTGTCGCCACAACCGGAAAGGTGCGCACGGCGCACACGCGTGCAAGTAGTGAGACACCGGGGAGGCTGCGCCTCAGACCAACTGCCGCATGTGAGGCAGTGTACAACAACCTGTACAAGACCTGTACAA
>DQVB01000050.1 GCA_015661985.1 Planctomycetota bacterium
AGCGGCGCGAAGGGATCCGAGCCCTGCGTGAGGCGGGTATCCCCGTGGTCCTGCGGATCGACCCGCTGTTCCCCCGGTCGCCCTTGCCCACGCGGCCGCCCAGCCGGCTGGAGGATTTCGGGCTCGCCGAGGCCCAGACCTTGGAGGAGCTGGAAAACCTGGTGGCCTTCGCTGCCCGATCAGGCGTGCGCCACGTGGTCTATTCGGTGCTCAAGGTCGTCCCGCCCAGACGGCGGAAGGCGCCGCCGGAAGTCCAGGCATTGCGGGCCGTTTACCAGGCCACCTGCGCACCGGACAAGCCGCCGTGGCGTGGCGGCAGCTGGCGATTGCCCCGCCACGTGGCGGCCCGCTACATCGCGGCAGACTTCCTGCGTGTATGCCGGCACCGCGGCGTGCAGGCCCGATTCTGCATGGCCGACTTGCTGGAAACACCATGAACCCGGCGCTTCGCCAGGCCAGGGCCCGCCGCTGGGAACCACATACCCGGACCACTTCCGGCGCGGCCGCCGAGCAACCGCCGGCGACAGCGCCACAGGGCGTCATGGCGCAAGTCCGCCCCGGTTGCGTGGGCGGTTATCGGTTTGGTAGAAGGGAGGTGGCCAGCAAGGGGTATGAGGTGAGCGCGGGCCCAAGCGGTGCGGAATCGCCGGGCGGACGGTGGCCCGGGCCGCCGCCCTTCATCGGCCGCTGTCCGTGCTGAAGCGGGGCGGCGTTTGGTCACACCGATGAGCAGAAAGGACCTGAGTGATGAGAGATCGCACAAGCCGGCGTCAGTTTCTTCGCCTTTCCGCTGCGGGGGCGGCCGCGATGAGCACCGTGCTGCGCAACCGCGTCGCCCCGGCAGACCAACTGACCGGGCGGGTCCGCAAAGCGCTGGGTTACCCGATGATCCAGGAAGAGCTGTCGGCGGAGGACAAATTGCGGCTGGTACGAGACGTGGGCTTCGAGGGCGTGGAAGTACCCACGTCGCTGTTGAAACGAAACACGCCCGAACCGAAGGTGTTGGCCCGGGCAGCGGAAAAGGCCGGCATCCGTATCCATGGGGTTGTCAATTCGAGCCATCCAGACTTGAAGGCGGCCATCGACGAAGCAGCCCTTTACGGGGCCGATTCGGTGCTCCACGTCGTGCGGTCTGACCCGAACGGCTCGTACCTGGAGAACTATCGGCGCACGCAGGAGACCATTCGTCGAGCGATCCCGCACGCAGAAAGCAAGCGGGTCTACATCCTGATCGAAAACGTGTGGGCCACGTTCCTCATCGAACCGCTCAGCATGAAGCGATACATCGATGAACTGGACAGCCCCTACGTGCAGGCGTACTTCGACGTGGGCAACGTCCTCCGCTGGGGCTGGCCTCACCATTGGATCGAGGTGCTGGGCCGCCGCATCGTCAAGATCCATGTCAAGGAGTTCAGTACCAAGGTGGCGATGAACGAAGGAATGCGCCGCGCCTTCAGGATCCCGATGGGCGAGGGGGATGTGCCTTGGGACAAGGTGCGCGAGCAATTGCTGCGGATCGACTATCGCGGCTGGGTAACGGCTGAGGTGCCCGGTGGGGATCGGAAACGTCTGGCCGAAATCTCGCAACAGATGGACCGGGTGCTGCATCTTTGAACCGCCTTCGGGAAGCCCGGCACATGACGATCCGCTGCCCCTGGAGCGACATCCGGATCAGCAGGGCGAACGAGCAGAAGGAGCAACGACGATGCGAGCGTCCTTGGTGTGGATGGCGGTTTGGCTGTGCCTGGGTGGAACGCTCATGGCCACTGAACTGCCCGGCGTTTTTCATGTCCGCGGTCGTGGGGCCGACGGCAAGCGGCCGTACCAAGGCGGTGGCGTGGTCGAATTCCTCGACGCCTCGCTGGACGCCCAGGTGGTCCACTACGACGAGGCCGGACGGTTCCCCTTCCCTTTGCGGCTGGAGTACCGGGTAATCGAGCCGGCGCCGGTGGCGCTGGCTTCGCGTTTGGGTACCGAACACTGGCGCGTCTACAGCTTTGCCGACCAGCGCATGTGCGCCCTGTATTCCGACGAGCGGATCGAGCTTTCTCGGCGCGGCCGGCACGTGGCCGAAGCCAGCCGGGCTTGGTTCAGCCCCTCGTACGGCGGACCGCCGCCGGCGGGCCTGGTCAGTATCCGTGGACACCACTACTTCCTCATCGACGGCCCGGACGGCCCGTGGCTCGACGTGACGGAGCCGCCGCTGTTCTTCGACCGCCGCCAGGTGGTTCGCAAGCTGACTTTCACGCTGGCCGACCTGACCCGTTTCCGGGTGGCCATCGCCGGCTTCCAATCCACCTGGGAGTCCGGCGGGCCCTTCCGCGTGCGCCTGGCGGTCCGCGACGGACAGGATGAAGACCTGCCTGTCGTAAACGTACCTCTTGTGGCAACAGCGGGCCGCTGGCGTTGCGAACTGGGCACCGAGTGGGCGCCGCTGGACGAACCGACCGGATGGATGTGTGGCCGGCTGGCGGATGACGTGCCCGACGAGATCCACCTGAGCGGGTCGGTGCGGCTCCAGACCCCTGATGGCCTGCGCTCACATCCCGTTCGGGCATCATTCCGGCGCGGCGAAGGCTTGGTGCCCGCCGAGTCCTTCCGGCGGTCCGACGTGCCGCCCCGTTTCGCCAGAAACGATCAGGGGATGATCCGAGAGACCCGCGCCATCTGGGTCTCCCCCATGGACATCACAACGGCCGAAGCGATCGAGACGCTAGTGGCCCGCTGCCGCCAGGGGCGGCTGAACGTCATCCTGGCGAATATCCTCGTCCGCAACACGTTCATGGCCCAGAGCGACCTGTGGCCGACCAGCAAAGCGAACCACGGGTTCGATCCGCTGGCCCATCTGATCGCCAGGGCCCACGCCGCTTCGCTCGAGGTGCACCCGTGGTTCTGTGTCACGTACCGCGACCAGGCGTTCCGCCAATGGTTCGCGGAAGCCCATGGGGTGGCGATCGACATGATCGACCGCCGGGGGCGCACGCTTCGGTTCGGGGCAGATATCCACCGGCCAGAGTATCGAGACTTCGTGGTGCGGATCATGGTCGGCGTGGCCCGTGACTATCCGGTCGACGGCATCCATCTGGATTACATTCGTTCGATGGGCCAGTGTTTCTGTAAGCGCTGTCGGGAGGAGTTTGCCCGCCGATTCGGCAAACCGTTGGAGGAGGCCGGCCCGGAACAGTGGAGCCAATGGCATCGCGAGGCGGTCGGGGAGATTGTGCGGCGCACCGCGGAAGGGGTGCGGCGAGTGCGTCCGCGAGCGAAGTTGTCGGCGGCCGTCTTTGCCAACATGGCCGGCGGCGCGGCGCAGGGCCAGGACCCGGCCGGGTGGGCCCGCCGCGGTTGGCTGGACATTGTCATTCCCATGGACTACCAGATCCAAGCGCTTTACGTGCGCCAGCGCGAGCGCGAGTTTCTCGAGGCCCTGGACGACGACGATAAGCTGGTCTCCGGCCTTTCACTCTACATGCGCTCCGGTACCCAGGTACTCTCCCGGCCTCCGGAACTGGTGCGCGAGCAGATCCAGCTCGTACGGCGCATGGGCATCCGGGGGTATTGCCTGTTCGCCTACCGGCACTTGAGCGACGCCCAACTGGAGGCGCTCCACGCGGAACTGAACACCGAACTGGCGGTGCCCCATTTCCGGTAAGGTACCCGTCCACGCCCGGTGGGCGCCGCTGCAGGGTGGGATGAGGTCGCCACCCGTGAGGGTGGGGCGGCGCAAACGGGCCCGGCCCATCCCCCGCGCTGTTTTGCCCCTGATCCGTTCTTTGCGCCGGCCGCAGGCCCGCCGCTGAAACCGCCTGCTTGTCCCACCCTACGGTCCCCGCCGCCCCGTGGACGCTTGCGCGGCAAGTGCGCCCTCGGCCTGCTTTGACGTCCGTCTCACGAGCCGGCCACTTCCCACTCGGCCCCTTGGCGGCGCACGGGCCGGTAGAGGGTGTCCCGTTCTACGGGCCGGCAGCCGGCCTCTCGGATGAGTCGCTCCAACTGGTCCACGGTGAGCATGTCCGGGGCCGAGGACCCAGCGTCGTGATGGATCCGTTCCTGGCGCACGGTGCCGTCCAGATCGTCGGCGCCGTAAGCCACGGCTATCTGGGCGGTGCCGACCCCCAGGGATACCCAATAGGCTTTGATGTGGTCGAAGTTGTCCAGCATCAGTCGGCTGATGGCCACCACGCGCAGGTCATCCAACCCCGAGGCCGGGCGCAGGTGCGAAAGTCCCGTGCCGTGGGGGTGGAAGGACAGCGGCACGAAGGCTTGGAACCCGCCCGTTTCGTCCTGCAACCGCCGCAGCCGGACCAGGTGGTCGATCCGGTGGCGCGGTCTTTCCACGTGGCCGTAGAGCATGGTGGCGTTACTGCGCAGGCCCAACCGGTGTGCCGTGCGGTGGACATCGAGCCACGTTTCGGCGTCCGGCTTGCGAGGGGCGATCTGCCGGCGCACCGCAGCGTCGAAGATCTCCGCCCCTCCCCCAGGAAGACTTCCCAGGCCGGCTTCGATCATCTCCCCCAGCACACCTTCCACCGTCCGTTCTGCCAACCGGGCGAACCAGGCGATCTCCACCGCCGTCCACGCTTTCAAATGCAAACGCGGATAGGCTTGATGGATGCTGCGGATCATTTCCACGTACCACTCGTACGGCTGCTCGGGGTGGACACCACCGACGATGTGTAGCTCGGTGCAGCCACTGGAAGCCGCCTCGTCGGCGCAAGCCAAGATGGCGTCCAGTGCCATCACATAGGCGCGGGCATCGCCGGGATCGCAGCTGTAAGCACACAGCGGGCAGCGGTAGACGCAGACGTTCGTCGGGTTCAAATGGGCGTTGATATTGTAATAGGCCACGTCCCCGTGCCGGCGTCGGCGCACGGCCTGGGCCAGGCGCCCGACGGCGTGCAGGTCCACGTCGCGGTCGAAAAGCCGTTCGCCCTCGGCTTCAGTGAGTCGGCGGCCGGCCTCAACCTTCTCGGCAATCGCTTCCAGCTCAAGTACACGGGCCATGACTGGCACCCGTCCCTCCACAATCCTTCACAATAACAGATCGAGCGTGCCGGCGACGAACAGCCCCACGCTGACCACCGCGTTCACATGGAAGAACGCCTGGTTGACCCGGGCCAGGTCGTCCGGTCGGACCAGGACATGTTCATAGGCCAAAAGCGCAGCGATCACGAACACGCCGGCCAGGTAGACCCAACCGAAATGACCGTAGACGCGGGGAAGCGCCACCAGTAGGGCCAGCATCCCCAGGTGACAAAGGGCGGCGAAACGCAACGCCCAGTTGAGCCCGAATCGAGCCGGAATGCTGCGCAACCGCATCCGCCGGTCGAATTCGAAGTCCTGGCAGGCATAAATCACATCGAACCCGGCCACCCAAAGCATCACGGCCGCCCCCAATACGACCGGCGGCCACTGCACAACGCCGCGGATCGCCACCCAAGCCGCCAGCGGGGCAAGCATCAACGCGGCGCCCAGCCAGAAGTGCGATAGGGCGGTGAAACGCTTTGCATAACTATAGCCGAACAGGAACAGCAGAACGGGCACCGATGCATAGAGGGGCAGCGGATTGCGCGGCAAGAAAAGCAACGTGGCCGCCACAAAACCGAGCGAACAGACCGCTGTGAACGCCGCCACCGAACCCACGCTCAACACGCCGGTGACCAAATGCCGCTGGCTCGTGCGCGGGTTCAACGCGTCCAAACGCCGGTCGGCCAGCCGATTGAAGGACATGGCGGCGCTGCGGGCGGTGACCATGCAGGCGAGGATCCCGGCCAGGTCCAGCCAGCGGAAAGGAACGGGCGGGGCGCTGCGTGCGTTTTCCACCCAGGCCATGACGGCCGCCAACAACGCGAAGGGCAGGGCGAACAGCGTGTGGCTGAAACGGATCAGTTCCAACAACTGGCGCAGCCGGCGCCACATCCCTATGCCTCCTCGCCCCAGCGGCGAATGAGCTGGTTCCGGATCCCCAGTTGGTCGCAGATCCGCGCCACCACGAAATCCACCAATTGGCCCACCGACTCGGGGCGATGGTAAAACCCGGGCATGGCCGGCAGGATCACCGCGCCTGCGCGGACCGCCCGCCCCATGTTCTCCAACTGCACCAACGAAAGCGGTGTCTCCCGTGGCACAAGGACCAACTTGCGGCCCTCCTTCAAATGCACCTCGGCGGCCCGGTGGATCAGGTTCCTGCCCGTGCCATGAACAATGGCCGACAACGTCGCGGACGAACAAGGGCAGACCACCATGCCCTCGGTGAGGAACGACCCGCTGGCGATCGGCGCCGTCAGGTCGTCGACGCGGCTGTAGACGACGCGGCCCGTTGCCGGCCCGCCCCGCGTCTGGTTGTGCCGCTCCAGGGCAGCAAGCCAGCCGGCGGGGTCGAACCGATCCAGGTCAACGGGCACGCCCATCTCGTGGCCGATCACCTCCCGGGCCGCTTCGCTCACCGACAAATACACGTCACGGCCGGACGCCAGCAGCACGTCCACCAGCCGCGCGGCATACCACGCCCCACTGGCCCCGGTGACCCCCACCACGATGCGACGATTCATTTGGTCCCCACGTACAGCGTGGCAATCCCGAAGGTGAACGGCCAGTAACGGACCCATCGCAGGCCCGCACGGTACATCCGCTCGGCCAACTGGTCTCGCTGAGGGAATTGGCCGACGCTCAAAGCGAGATAATTGTAGGCCCCGTGCCGGTTTTGGGCCAAGGCGTCGCCGATCCGCGGAAGCAGGTGGTGGAAATACCAACCGTAGACGGCGCGCAACATCGCCCCTTCGGGAAACGTGAATTCCAAAACGGCCACCTCCCCGCCCGGCCGGCACACGCGCACCATTTCGGCCAGCCCGCGGTCGGTGTGGCGGATGTTTCGCAGCCCGAAGGCCACTGAGACCACCTGGAACTGCCCGTCGCCGAAGGGCAACCGTTCCGCATCCGCCTCGACCCACGCGATGCGTCGGCCACCACGCACAGAGCGGGCTTTCCGCCGGGCGATGGCCAGCATGGGCCGAGCAAAGTCGACCCCCACGACGGCCACCTGCCCACGGGCCGCCCGGTGATAGACCAACGCCAAATCACCCGTGCCGGTGCAGACGTCCAGCACCGCACCAACCGGCGGCACCAAACGCACCGTGCGCCGGCGCCAATGGCGGTCGATCCCCAGCGACAGCAGGTGGTTCAGCAGATCGTACCGGCCGGCGATCTGGCTGAACATCCCCCGCACCCGCGCCGGCGATTTGTCCACCAGCGACGGTGACCGGTCGGCCGGCGCATCGGTCAACTCGCCCTTCCCCACCGCTTCGCTCCCGGCTCGGCCAGCCCCAGCTGGTCCCAACGCTGCTTGACCCGCTGGATGATCTCCTCGGGCATCGCTTCGCCCCCGTCGCTGCTCAAACCCGGCCCTTTGCCCGTCGCGTCGATCGCCACTCGGCTGGCCGTGCCCCCTTGATCGGCCGTCCCGACCACCCCGCCCGGCAAGCCCCGCTCGATCCAAACGTCTCGCGCCGGATCCAGATGCCTGGCCACCGCCGCCCATACCTCCAGCGGCCCGCGCACGTCCACCTCACTATCCACGACGACCACCAAACGGCTGGCAGCCAAGGCGGCGAAGCCCCACATCGCATGAATGACCCGCACCGCTTGTCCAGGCTGCGTCTGGTCGATCGACACGAACACCCACTGGCCAGATGCCCCACAGGTGGGGAACTCCCAGTCGACCACCTCGGGGATCACCGCCCTGGCCAACGGCACGAACACGCGCCCCATCGCCTGTCGCACGACCGACAACTCGTCCGGCGGATCGCCCGGAACCATGGCCGGACAGACGGGGTTGGCTCGATGGGTCACTGCCGTCACGTGGATGCGAGGCGTTTGGGCCCGCTTCACCAGGCGCCCACCCGAGACCGCCACTCGGCCCGGGCCGGCCGGTCCGTCCGCTGGTTCAATGCAGCCTTCGATCACGATTTCAGCCGCCGCAGGCACCTGGAGGTCGATCGTGCGACAGGCCACCAGCTCTTGCGGGCGTCCTGCGATGAGTCCCGCCAGGCCCAGCGCGTCGACTTGGGGTGGCCGCGGCGCCACGGAGACGGCCAAAAGCGACGGGTCGCCTCCCAACACAACGGCGACGGGCATCCGAGTCCTTCGACGTCGATGCGTGGCGAACAGTTCGGCCAGCCCATCGTGAGGCGACCAGCACGGGGCCAGCTCGTCGCGGCCGACCACTCGCAACGCATGGTGCTCGATCACCAACCGGCCCGACTTGCCGTCCGCCGCGATCACCAGCCCTGCGGTAACGACCGGCTCGCTCTCCCCTGGCAATGATCGCAGGAAGGGAAACCGGCCCAGATCGATATCCCTTCCCAACCGGACCACCTGCTGGCAGGGACCGGTTCGGACGCTGCGCGGCGAGAACTTGCGCAGCGGGCCGCCCCCGGCGTAGCCCCTGAGTTGTTCCAGCCATCCGTGGGGCGATCCGTCGTCGAAGAGCTCTTCGAGCCGTGCCCGGAGCTCGCCCAGCTCCCCTACACCCAAGCTGCGACAGATCCTGGCTTCGCTCGCCAGCAGGTTGGTCACCACCGGCGTTTCCCGCCCGGCCACATGGCCGAACAGCAGAGCCGGCCCATCCGTTGCCACGCGTTGGGTGACGGCCGCCACCTCCAGATCGGCCTCCACCGCCGGCTCGATCCGCACCAGTTGGCCTGCGTCGTGCAGGGCTTCCAGCAATTCCGCGAGACAAGGGTAGGACATGGCCCCATTGTACATGAGGCCAGCCGCCGGGCGGAGACCCGCTGGGCCCTTCCCGCTTGGCTGGACGCGGCCTATACTGCCGCCGATTTGCCCGGGCCGGGCGTTGTTGCTTCAGGCCTCCACGCGCCGCCCGAGCCCGCCGGGGCCAGTGGTATGGCCCGCGGGCAAACGCTTGCCACCAACCCTTGATCCATGACACGGTCCCTGAACGTCTACGCCCTGCCCCGTTTTGTCACGCCCAAGCACTTGGCCGGAGGTCCGGTCGTGGTGATCGACGTGCTCCGCGCGTCGACCACGATCGTCCATGCCCTGGCCGCCGGCGCCAGCCAAGTGATCCCCTGCCTGGAAGTGGAAGAAGCGCGGGCCCGGGCGGCCGAGCTTGAGCGAGGCCAAACGATCCTGGGCGGCGAACGACAAGGGCTGCCCATCGACGGCTTCGACCTGGGCAATTCGCCCGGCGAGTACGTGCCGGAACGAGTAGCGGGCAAAACCGTGGTGTTCACCACCACCAACGGCACGCGGGCCATGCTGCTATGCCGTTCGGCCACTCGTGTGCTGGTCGGTTCGTTCCTCAACGCCCAGCGGATCGTCGATGCGGTGGCACCCTCCCCGACGGTGCATCTGCTCTGCGCGGGCACCCGCGGCCAGTTCAGTCGGGATGACATCCTCTTGGCCGGACTGCTGGTGGATCGGCTCACGCGGGATGCGCCGGATCTCTACCAGCTCAATGCCCAGGCTCTCACGGCCCGCGAAGACTGGGTCGCCGCATTCCCCCAGTCCGCCCTGCAGCCACCGGATCCGCCCCAATTGGCCGACGTCCTGCGGACCACCTTGGGCGGCCGCAACCTGATGGCCATCGGCCTTGACCAGGACATCCTGGCTGCCGCCCAACTCGATCGTCTCCCCGTGCTCCCCGAATTGGATCCCCAAGCCTGGCGGATCCGTTTGGCCCGCAGGTGAGTTGGCCGTCATTCGGGTTGAGGCTCAATCGTCCTGCGGCCGCGGGCCGCTACCCGGCGCCGGAGACGATGCAAGTGGCCTGGGTGCACAGGGCGCCGAGAGTATCCCCCAGCGTTGCAAACCAGCACAGTAGGATGGACATTCCTGTCCGTCGCATTCCTGTCCGTCGCATTCCTGTCCGTCACAGGTGGGAAGAACGCGCGATAGCCTGAGCATCGCAAGTGTCACAGAATGTGAGTTCCGCCGCACCAAATGACCGTGCGCGGGTTCTGCAACAGACCGCCCGCGGATCATCCCAAGTACGAAGCACGAAAGTGCGAAACAAGGACGAAACCCGAAACTCAAATGTCCCAAACGTACCAGTGCACGCTGGATGCTGCGCCCCAACCGCCGGATAGCAGCGATTGTTCTTGTCGTTCGGATTTCGAGATTCGGATTTGTCGTTCGTGGTGTCGAAGAATTGCGCACCGTGATTTAGTCGGCGGCCGTGAGCCATTGGAATCTCCAGACGGGGTTGCCGCACGGGGGGCAGTGGGTACCGCTTTCCAACAGCTGGCCGCGACAGGTTCGGCAATCGGTGATCGCCGGCAGGATGTCGACCTGTTGGCGGCGCAAGGCTTCGGCGGTCGGCCGGTCGCCGAACGCCTGGGCGGTGACGATCTGGATGGCCAACGGCACGAGGCGGAACAACACCAGCGGGGCTCGCCGCGATTCGGGCAGCGCTTTGGCCAGCACGTCGGTGAAGGCCAAGCGGCCGTGGTCTTCGTCCAGCGCCAAGTACTCCCCGATACGGCGAATGACCAGGGGATCCGTAGCCGCACGCCCCAGCCGGAGGCGGGCCAGCCATTGCCAGAACCACTCGGTGTCCGCCCCCACGTAACGCCGGCGCCGGTTCATCTGCGATGCCACGGCGATCTGATAGAGCTCGATCTCGGTCTTCGAGACCTTTTCGGCCTTCACCTCCGAGATGGGCAGGAACATGGAATCCCGCCCCAGCACCTGTTCCACGTCCTGGTGGACCCGCTCGTAGAGCGACGTGCGAAGCAGGGTGAAGCCATCGGCCAGCCGGGTGACCACGCGCTGGCCGTCCTGGCGGTTCCCATGCCGGTTCAACTCGTCGGCGGCCTGGTCGAGGCGAACTTGGCGCTGCTCTTCACTTCCCACTACGCTACCTCGTCGCTGGAACAACACGGCCGCTCCCGCCGGCCGCACGCACCGGAGCAACCCCCTTGTGCAGCCGGTTTCAAGCAAAACGACCCTGCAGTATAGCGGGCGGCATCAGGGGCGGCCAAGTGGGCGGGACGAGCTACCCTTCCCCGGCGGGAATCGCCCGTCGGCACAACCCCCGGGGCGCTACTGGCTGCGGCGCTGAATGAGCGGCGGTATCATGGCCTGGAGGGACGCGATCGCGTTAAGACTGTCCTGCATCTTGGCGATGACCGTCTCCAGCCGGTAGAAGCGCAGCAGCAGGCGGCGGCGCTCGGCGTCCAACCGCTCGTTCATCCGCATCACCTTGTCTTCGTTCTGCTGGATCTTGCGCTCCAGGGCCTCGATCCGTTGGCCCAACAGGGAATGCTCATCTTCGGCCAACTGCTCGACCAGTGTACCGAGCCGTTCAGCCATTCCGAAATCCTCCCTGGCGAAGAACTCCCGCACCGCCTGGGGATCCGCCTGGTATTTCTCCCGCAGCCTGGACGCGTCGAAGGTGAGCGTTCCATCGTCGTTCAACCGGATACCCACTTCCGCCAACGACTGGATCGTACCCGCCCCGTTGATGCGGCCGCTGAGCAGATAGAACAGGTCGGCCTCCAGGCGCAGCGCGGCGGCATCGCCGGTCAGTACCGACGCCTCTCCCGTCTCGGTGTCGTAGTGGGTGTACTGTCGCAGTTTTTGGCGGAAGCTGTTGTAGTCTTCAACAAACGTACCAAGAGCGCTCACCAGGTCTTCGTCGGTGGTGGTCACGTTGATCGTCACCGGGGCGCTGGCTGTGCCGTGGGCTTCCAGGGTCAACCCGGGGACCACCCCGGTGAAGGTGTTCGTGGGGGAACGGACCAGCAAGTTCGAGTCGGGACGGGACGGGTCGCCGACCAAGAGGATGGCGTCCTGGCCACGGACGGCCTCTTGCAGATCGAGCCCCAGGCCTGAGGCATCCACGACTATCGCCCCGCGCTGGCCCGGCTGTTGGCTGGCCAATACCAAGCGATAGGGCCGGCTGGAGCCGTCCACCAGGATCGTGGCGGAGAGGCCGCCGTCGAGTTGGTTGATCTTGTCGGCCAGATCGCGCAGCGTGTCGCCCTCCTCGAGCTGGACGCGATAGGTGGTACTGCCGTCGAGCACCTGAACCTGTTGGCCACCCACATCGGCCAGCTGGCCTTCGCCCGCGATGTGCAGATCAGCCGCAGCGGTGGAGTCCAAATCGGAAACGGTCAATTTGCCGGGGCCTCCGGCCAGATCGCGAATGCGGATCCCGTCGCCCGTCTCATTCAGTTCGGCCACGACTCGCACATCCAAGCGGTTGATGGCCCGGATGACGTCGCCGATCGTTTGGATGTCGTCGTCCCGAAGGTCCAGCTCGGCCCGGCCGTATTGGCTGTCGACGATCTCGATCCTGCCCCGAGCCACGCCGGCTCCCCCATTGAGTCGATCCAACCGGGTGGTGTAGGACACCACACGCAGATGCAGATCGCCGCTGGAGACCGAACTGACGGCCGCGTCTACGGCCACCTGAAGGCGCTCGGCCGTGTTGGTCCCGTCACCGCTGGCCACCACCAGATTCCCGGCCCCGCCGGTGGTGTCACGCAGCTGGATTCCATTCCGCGCCGGGTTCACCTCGGCCACAATCCCTACGTTAGCCGCATTGATCGCGTCGATCACCTCTTCCAGCGTTTCGAGGCCGGTCAGGTCAACCGTGTCGCTGGCCCCGCTGCGGTCGGTCAGTTGCAGTAGCCCCAGTGGCCCGAGTCCGCTGCCGCCTTCGAGGCTGGAAAGCAGTACCGTGCGCAGGCCGCCCAGGATGCGGCGCCCGGTCAGTTGACCGCCGTCGGCGGTGCCATCCAGCCCCAGATCGGCCAAGGCCGGCGAATCGTTGATCGCTTCCAACTCGAACTGGCCCGTGCCGGTGGTCAAGTCCGTGACCACCAGCCGCTCACCATCCGGGGCTATCTCCACAAGCAATTTGCCCGGCGCCGCCGCATTGATCCGCTCCAGGACCTCACCCAGTGTGGTCTCGCGATCCACCCGGCTGCTGCCCGAGAGGATGGGCGACAGGTCGATCTGGCCGCTAGTTCCATCGCGCAACTGATAACGGATGTCCGCCAACACGGGGTCGATCCCTATGCCGGCCCCGTCATTCAAGACGTCCAGATCGAGCGCTTCGGCCAGGTAGAGCATGTCCTGGCCGTCGGCCACCGAAGCGGCCACGTCGATGCCCGCCAGTCCCAGCGAGGCGGCCGTCGTGCCCCCGCCCACTTCCTCGACCTTCAGGTTCGAGACGGTTCGGCCCGTTTGGTCCACAAGCCGAATGCGGTCGCCATGGGTGGTGGCCGTCACGCCGATCTGGCCGTTGGAGTTGATCGCCTCCAAAACGTCATCCACCGTCAGGGCCGTGGAAAGATCGATCTCGGCACTGGCTCCGCTGCGGTCGGTGATCCGGATCCACCCCCGCACGGCGCCCTGACCACCGCCGAGAAACTCCAAGCTCACGCTGCGCTGGACATGGTCGCCGAATCGGAACGTCAGTTCGCCGCCGCCCAGCGGCTCCGTGTCGCTCTTCAAGCCGGCAGCTATAAGCTGCTGAGCGCGTACCGTCCTCAGCGGCATGAACTGGTAGGTGCCGATCGGCGGTGTGCCCACCACAGTGGCCGACAGCACGTCCGGAAGGCTGCTGGTGGCCTGACGCCTTTCGTACAAGGTGTCCTGCCCCAGTTTCTCAGCCGTGAGCTTCAGGCTCAAAAGCAGGCCGGAAAGCTCGCTGATCGCCAACTGCTCCTCTTTCAGGGCGTCGGTTCGAGCTACCAGCAAGTCGCGCGGACGAGCAGCCAGCAGCATGAGCTTGTCTACCGTCTCACCGATGGGGATGCCGGTGATCAGACCGATGTTACTCTGGATGCGTCCCATGGCCGCGGGCCCGCCGGGAGGAAACTGCACATCAACCCAAAAACCAAAAAGCATCCCGCAACCCCGCCGGGTTCGCCGCGGTGGCCAGCCAGGGGCCGGCGAAGCGGACGGGCGCCGACCATGGGTTTCGGGATAGAGGCTGCCTCGTCTCCTTCCCCCCTATCGGCAGCAACCCAAGGCGATCCTGACCGATTCGGCAAAACGGCACCCTGTAGCAAAAGAGCCGCCAGTCACGACTAATACCCAACCATCAGCACAGATCCTGCACGGTTGGGTGGGGTTTTCGGCGCCCAGTACCACCCTGGGCCCTATCGCCTCGGCCTGGATGACCGGCTGGCCTGCTCCGGTGTCTCGGGCTGCTGGACGATCTTCTGCCATCCCGCCGGCAACTTGGGCCGGAAGTCGTTGTCCGGGAACAGATCCAGCAGGTCGGTCGGATCGCGGGCGTTGATCCTGACGTTGGTAAACTGGTAGACGGTGCGCTGTTGGCCCCCCGGCAAGTGGAGCTGCAGCGCGTAGGGCTGCATCCCCGTCGTTTTCAGGATCATTTCGGCCCGTTGAAAATTGGCAGCGTCGGCCTGGAAGCGCGGGAAGGCCTCCAACCAGATTTCGCCCTGGGTCTGGGGCGGAGTGACAATGCGGATCCAATAGCGCCGTTTCAGCTGGTCGGCCTCCACACCGAAGAGGAAAGGCAGCGGGCCATTGGAGATCGATTTGCCCTGGAGCTCCGGTGGCAACTGGTGCTCGACCAGCTGCTTTTGCACGAAGTCATACCCGTAGATTGCTTTGCCGTCGCAAATCCAGTGCTCGGCACGCTTCGGTTCGATGGGCACCACGCGGCCTTCTTTCACCGTATGAGTAACCCGGAAGACCCCCTTGTCCGGCGCCGCGTACTTGATATGGCCCAAATCCACGAAGCGAGGCACGTTGCGCTGGCCAAAAACTTCGTCGTACTCGAACCGCGTAAAATCGCACTCGAACTTGCGGAACCTGGCGCTCTGCTGCTCCCAAGCCTCCAGGACCCGATCCACTTCGGCCTGCTCAGCTGCACTCAACCGGAACGGGGCGGCCGCGGCCGGATGACGTCGCCGGAGCACGGGCGTCTGCGGTGGCCGCACGCCGGAAGCTTGGGCATTGGGCGGCGAGGTGGCGGCGGGTCGGGGTTGAACAGGGACCAACCCCCCCGGCTGCTGGGCCACCGCCGAGGACACGGCACAAAAACACGCCGTCACGACCGAAAGCGATGCGATCTTCATCCCCGTTCAAACCTCCCTTCACCAGAACGATTCCCCCAGGATCCCCTCACTGCTTGGTCCTGAGAGGCCGGGAAGGCCAGAAAAAATGGGCAATCTACTCATGCCCGCCCGCCACGAACCTTTGTCCGTTACTAACCCCCATGCGGTTCGATAGGCAAAGGATTCTAGCAGCAACCGGCCCAAGGCCCTAGCCCGATTCATCCGTCGCGGCCCCGGGGTGCCAGGGTCAAATCGTTTCGCCGGGGTTCGGCTCCCTTCCCTTTCGTTCCCAAGGCCCCTTGGCGAGTGCCGCTTGCCCGGACCCCCATTCGCCGGTCTTGCGGCCTCCTCTGCGCCGCCGGTACTCGGCGTCCGGCCAGGCAGGCGGTTGTTGGTAGACATGAGCGAGCCTTGCCTTTGCCGTCCCCGGCCGGCCATACTGTCCCCAGATAGTTGTGCAAGGTCTGAGCCCCCAAGTCAGTAGCCCGAGAAAGAACCAGGGATAATGAACACAGCCTACGCATAAATTGAAATCAGGGCGTGGTTGTCACCGGAGTGGATGGGCGGACACCGTTAAGGGGAGGGAAAAAGAGGCAGGCGTTTGGGGAGGGTGAAAGGGCGCAATGACGAATGGCACTGTTGATCGTGGTGCGCGCGTACCATCCCTTGACAGGATGCGTCAATTTTTCTAAAAACGCATCCGGTCGAGGGAATTGGGGTTGATTGGGTCCCT
>DQVB01000635.1 GCA_015661985.1 Planctomycetota bacterium
AGCGGTGGCACGGTCAGGAGGCCGGCCTCAGCGCGGGGAGACGGCCACGGCGCGGGCGGCACTGGCCGCAGCGCGTGCCTCCCCAGCGCGCGTCTTTCGTCATTCTTCATTCGTCTTTGGACCTTCGTCATTCTTCGGCATTCTTCCGCCCGCTGTGTCCGATCCCCAGCTTCGACTTGATTTCCGCGATCAGGCAGTAGCTCACCGGGACGAAGAACAGGGTCATCAGTTCGATGGTCATGCCACCGAAGGACGGGATGGCCATGGGGACCATCACGTCGCTGCCGCGTCCGGTGCTGGTCAATACCGGTATGAGGGCCAGCACGGTGGTGGCGGTGGTCATCAGGCAGGGTCGGATCCGCCGCAATCCCGCGTGCACCGTAGCGTCGCGGATGGCCTGGATGGTGCGGGGTTTTCGTTCGCGGAAGGCCTGGTCGAGATACGATCCGATCACCACGCCGTCGTCGGTGGCGATCCCCAACAGGGCGATGAACCCGACCCACACGGCCACGCTCAAATTGTACGGCCGCACTTGGAAAAGGCCACGCAGATCCACGCCGAAGACCGAGAAATCGAGGAACCAGGGGGTGGAGTAAAGCCAGAGCATGAGGAAGCCGCCCGAACAGGCGACGAACACGCCGGCGAAGACCAGCAGCGTCGTCGACACGGCCCGGAACTGGAGGTAAAGGATAATGAAGATCAGGAACAGGGCAGTGATGCCGGCCACCAGGATATACTTCATGGCCCGCACCTGGTTTTCGTAGCTGCCGATGAAGGTGGGCCGCGACGTGCCTGGGGGGAGCACCAACTCGCCGCTGGCGATCTTCTCCTCCAAGAACCGGCGGCATTTTTCCACCACGTCGACCTCGGCGAAGCCGGGCCTTTTGTCCAGGATCACGTAGCCGACCAGCCGGGTATCTTCGCTCTTGATCGCCTGGGGTCCGCGCACGTAGCGGATGGTGGCCAATTCGTCCAAGGGCACCTGGACGCCGTCGGGGGCGGGCACCAGGATCCGGCCCAGGGATTCGATGCGGTCGCGCAGTTCCCGCAAGTAGCGCACGCGCACCGGGTACCGCTCGCGTCCTTCCACGGTGGTGGTGATCTTTCGGCCGCCGATGGCCGTTTCGATCACATCTTGCACATCACGGATGTTCACGCCGTAGCGTGCGATGGCGTTGCGGTCGATATCGATTTCCAGATAGGGCTTGCCCACGATACGGTCGGCCACCACGGCATCCGGGTTGACGCCGAAGGATTCCGCTTCTTTGGATTTCAAGAGCCGTTCGATCTGGAATCCCACCTGTTCGATTTCCGCCAGGTCATCACCGAGGATGCGCACGGCCATGGGGGCCCGGACGCCGCTTTGGAGCATGACGATCCGCGCGGCGATCGGCTGGAGCCTGGGCGCCGAGGTGGTCCCCGGCACTTCGGCCGCCTCCAGGATCAGGTCCCAGATGTCACCGGGGCTCGTCACTCCCGGCCAGGCGCTGCGCCCGGGGTTCAGGGCCGGATCCAAGGGCGGGCGCCACAACCGGAAGACCATGCCCTTCGGGTCGGGGATGAGCCGCCCTTGTTTGTCCCGCGGGAATTTGCCCCGCACTACGTACGGCCGTCCGTCCGGGGCCGGCACCGGCTTGCCCGTCACGTCCCGGAAATAGTCGTTCTCGGTCGGGTCGAAAGCGAAGGTGAGCCGCCGGCCGCTCTTGTCCACCAGGAATTCGGGGTGGTAGTTGATCACCGTTTCGATCATGGAAATGGGGGCGGGGTCCAGCGGACTTTCCACCCGCCCGATCTTGCCCACCGCTGTGACGACCTCGGGGATGGCGTTGATGGCCATATCTTGTTTGGCCAGCACGTCCATGCATTCCCCGATCGAAGCGTGTGGCATGGTGGTGGGCATCAACAGGTAAGCGCCTTCGTCCAGGTCCGGCATGAATTCGCTCCCCAGGCCTGGAAAGGCGTGTTTGGCCCAGACCCATGCCGGATGACTGCGCACGGCACTGGGCGAGACCCCCACGCGGGCCACGGCGTTCGGCAGGAAGCCAAACATCCTCTCGAATCCCAGCCACACGCAAAGGGCCGTGACCACGCTGGCCAACGGCAGTGAGTAGAACACCGGTTTGTGGGCCAGGAAGAATCGCAGGATGGTTTCATAGAATCGCATGAACAGGAGGAACGTGCCCAACAGGCTGGCGATGAGCGTGCCCACGAAGATGAGGTTGCGGACCAGTCCTTTTTCGGGGCCCAGGGGCATCCAGTGCTGGGTGAGGACCACCAGCACCAGACCAAGGGCGATGACGTTGGCCGCCCGTGCCGGCCAGGCCGCGTAGCGCCGCGGAAGGCGGTCACCGACGGCTGACCATGTGGCCCAGAGGATCATGGCCGAGCCGATCAGCGGTGAGCCCCACCACGAGACGCCCACGCCCGCGGCGCCCAACAGGCCGGCGAAGGCAAGACGCAGCCAGCGGCGATTCATACGCACCGTGAACAATACGTGGGCCACCGGCGGGATGAGCGTCAAGGCCACGATCACCGAAGCCAACAGGGCGAATGTCTTGGTGAAGGCCAGCGGCTTGAACAACTTGCCCTCGGGCCCCACCATGGCGAAGACGGGCAAGAAACTGATGACCGTCGTGAGGATGGCCGTCAGCACGGGCCGCCCCACCTCGCTGGCGGCGCGGAAAACCACCTCCAGCCGGTTTTCCTCCGGATCGGCCTCGTCCAGACGTTTCAGCACGTTCTCGCAGAGGATGATCCCCATATCGACCATCGTCCCGATGGCGATGGCGATGCCCGAAAGGGACATGATGTTGGAATCCACCCCGAAGACCTTCATGGCGATGAAGGCCATCATCACGGCCATGGGCAGAAGCGCGGAGATCAGCGCCGAGGAACGCAGGTGGAGGACCATGACGATGACCACGATGATGGTGACCATGATCTCTTCGGTCAGGGCGTTCTCCAGTGTGCCCAGCGTTTCGTGGATCAATTGGGTGCGGTCGTAGAAGGGGACGATGGTCACCTTCGACTCGCGCTGGTCCGGCAACACCTTGCTGGGCAGCCCCGGGGCCACTTCGGCGATCTTCTGCTTGACGTTCTTGATTGCCTCCAGGGGGTTGAAGCCGTAGCGGACAACGACCACCCCGCCCACCGCTTCGGTGCCACCCTTGTCCAGCGCCCCGCGGCGCAGCGCGGGCCCCGTGGACACATGGGCCACGTTCCTGACGTAGACGGGCACGTGGTTGACGGATTTGATAACCGTGTTCTCCAGGTCCTCCACCTTGCGGATGAAGCCGAGGCCCCGGATCACATATTCCACGGCGTTCACTTCGATGGTCCGCGCGCCCACGTCGATGTTCGATTTGCGCACGGCGTTGAACACCTCGTGGAGCGTGACCCCGTAAGCCCGCATGGCGTCAGGGTCCACGTCCACCTGGTATTCGCGCACGAAGCCGCCCACGGAAGCCACTTCGCTGACCCCTTCGGCCGATTGCAGGGCGTAACGTACGTACCAGTCTTGGATGGTACGCAGCTCGTCCAAGTCCCATCCGCCGACCGGCTCGCCCGTTTTCGGGTCGCGCCCCTCCAGCGTGTACCAGAAGATCTGGCCCAGCGCCGTCGCATCGGGCCCCAAGGCGGGCGTGACACCTTCGGGCAATTCCTTCTGCGCCACGCTGAGCCGTTCCAGCACGCGCGAGCGGGACCAGTAAAAGTCGACCTCGTCCCGGAACACGACATAGATGGACGAGAACCCAAAAAAGGAGTAGCTGCGGATGGTCTTCACGCCGGGCACACCCAGCAGGGAGACGGTGAGCGGATAGGTGATCTGGTCCTCCACATCCTGCGGCGACCGGCCCATCCATTCGGTGAACACGATCTGTTGGTTCTCGCCGATGTCCGGGATGGCGTCCACCGGCACCGGGCTGCGCGGGATGAGGCCCAAGGGACCGGGCAGCTGCCAGTCGAAGGGCATGACCATCAGGGCCCAGCCCACGATGGCCAGCACCAACAGGGTGACGATCAGCTTGTTCTCCAAGCAGAAACGGATGACGCCGTCGATGAGGTTGCCGATGGCGTCACCTGGATTGGAAGGTTGGCTGGCCGGAGATTTCGTTTCGCTCATGGCCGCTCCTCCTGGACGGTGCCCCCCGCGGGCGGAAAAGTGCGTTCGATCTTACCGCAGTGCAGCATCTTGTGGCCGAAGTAGGGGTTCAGCAGTTCCGTGCCCGCCTGAAGCCATGGCGCCCCACGATTATCGAAGGCCATGGGGCAGTGGGCTTTGGCCAAGACCTGGGGTTGGGCGTGGCCGAACTGGTCGACCAGCTCCAGCATGGCGGCGGCCAGCCTTTCGAAGCGCCCGCGCATCGCCTCGATATCCTCGGCGGGCAGCCGGGCCTGAGCATGTTTCTCCAGCTCAGCCCGCAGGGCGTCCCATTTCCGCCGCGCCCGTCCGTCGAGTCCACGGGGTTGGATCGCCGCCAACGCCGGCCCCAATCGCTTCCAAGCGGTGGCGGCATCCGCAGCGCGGTCGTCGGCCAGCGCCTCGTGCAAGGCAAGATACGCCTGGTAGAGGCCAGCCAGCTGGCGGCGGAATTCCAGGGGCACCTCCAGCGGGGCCAGGGACTCGTACGTAGCCGTTATCTCGCCGCACGTCGACATGGCGGGGCCGAAGTAGGGGTTCTGTACCGATCGGCTGGCCCCCAGCCACTCCGCCCCGCGGCCGTCGAAGGCCATAGGACAGTGCACGCGATACAGCGGCTCGTCCAGGCCGTGGCCGAAGGTTTCCACCAGGGCCAGCACGGCCTGGGAAAGCGGGTCAAAAGCCAACCGTGCGGCCACCAGGTGCTCGGCGTCCACCACGCCGTAGGCGGCGAAGATGGCCTGGTTGGCCAGCCGTTTCCAATGGCCCGAGCCCTCTTCACCCAGTGTCCGGCCGTCCACCGCGTCGGCCGCCGCGACCAGCCCCAGCGCCGCCTGGTGGGCCCTTGCCAGATCGTTGGCCGCCAAGGCCTCGGCGACTGCCAGGTACCCCTGGTAGACAGGGTTCATGGCCATCCGGGCTGCCGAAGGGATCTCGATCGGCTCGGGAGCCGGCCCGGTCGGTTCCGGGTTCATCATGCTCGGCCGCGCCTTGATCTGCAGTGCACTGTCGATCTTGAAGTTGCCCTGGGTGACCACCAACTCGTTTTCAGCCAGTCCGTGACGGACGATGTAGTAGTCACCGGCCCGAGGCCCCAGCACCACTTCTCGCCCTTCGAAGGTCGGCTGCGCCACGGCTCGGGCGATTTCGTCCTGAAAGCCCCATTCCAACAATCGCCGGTTGCGCAGCCGCTGCTCAGCGGCCGTCAGATTCGTGCCTTCCGGCAGAGGCGCCACACCCTCGCTCTTCTCCATTTCCGCCCATGCGGCCGCGTCATAGAAGTCAGAGCGGTCCAGCAGGGCGTTCAGCCCATCCAACAGCTGAATTTTCAACAGCGGGTCGGGCACCGGCGGATCGGGCAGGGCCAGGAGTTTGTTCTTCAGATCCTCCGGCAGCAGGTCCCAGACCCGCTTGGCCGGCGACGGCTCGCTGAGCTGCCCCTTGTCCCGGAGCTTGCGGATCAGCTGCTCCCAATCGTGGATCTCGCCCGATTGCAACAGCGCCGGGTCCACTTGCACGTAGACCACCGCGCGCGTGCCCGTGATCAGCGGCGCCGTGGCGGGGATCGCCAGCGGCGGCTCGGCCCCGGTCTCCGAGGCCACGAAACCGATCCGCTCGGCCCGCACCATCTCCATGCCGCACCGATCGCAGCGCGGGGCGGCGGTGCGCGAGGGGGCCGCCCGGAGCACCCGGGCGACGGTCGGATGGATGGGCAACCGCACCTGGCCCTCGTCCGGTTGGCCGTCGCCGGCCACCAAGCCGCTCTGCCCTAGGGGCTGCTCGGGCAACTGCTTGACCACGTCCGGATGCATGGGACAGATCCATTTGCCAGCCAGCGAAGGCTCCAGCACGCGGCCCGCCCCGGTCAGTCGGCTCCGCACCACAGCATGGACGAACATCCCTGGTTTGAGCCGATAGTCGGCATTGGGCACGTTCACTCGCACCCTGACCGTCCGCGTCCGCTCGGTGAGCACCGGATCGATGAAGGCGATCCGCCCGCGGAACACCTCCCCCGGGTAGCTCTCCGTGGTGAACTCCACCTCCTGGCCATAACGGATCCAGGGCAGGTCCGACTCGTAGGCGTCCAGGTAGACCCACACCTGGGAGAGGTCGGCAATCGTGTATACCGGCGTCCCTTCGCGCACGTATGCTCCCTCGTTACAGTGCTTCCGGATCACAATCCCGCTGACCGGGGCGTAAATCGTCACATGATCGGTCGACGTGCCCCGCCGCTTGATCTCCTCGATCTGTTCGTCCAGCAGCCCCCACAAGCGCAGCTTCTCTTCGCTGAGCCGCAGGTTCCTCAACGCCTCCTCGCGGTTTCGCTCCGTGCTGCGCCGGTAGGCTTGCCAGTTCAACAGCAATTCGTCCTGGGCCACGACCAACTGTGGACTGTAGATGTGGAACAGATGATCTCCCCGGCGCACCTCGACCCCCGTGTAATCCACATAGAGCCGATCCAGCCGGCCGGCCACCCAGGCCGTGCTGTCGACCAGGCGCGTTTCGTCGTAGGTCACCTTGCCCACCATACGCACCACGTTGGTCACCCAACGGCGCGACACCCGCGTCACCTCGATTCCCGCCAACGCCCTGGCTGCCGGGGAAAGCTTCAACTGGTCCGGATTCCCCCCCTCTTCCTCCAGCGGGATCAGATCCATGAAGCAAATGGGGCACTTGCCCTGCGACGGCAGTTGGATTTGCGGATGCATCGAACAGGTCCACATGGACGCCTTCGATTCGGCCCCCGCCGCCTGCGAAGCCGCCGCCTGGCCGTGCTGGCGACCCACCTGATATGAGGCGACCACCAGCAAGACCTCCACCGCCAACGCACCCAGCACCGCGGCCCACGACCGCCAATGCAGCCAGGCCTTCGACCACCGTGTTCGACCCCCTGGCCCCTGGCCAGCCGCCCGGGCTGCTTCGCCCAACCCACGTCCCTCGCTCATCTCTTCACCACACCTCGGAATTGGTTACTCACCCAGCCGGCCGAAAACCGGCCGAACCGGCCCAAACCACAGAAACTCCCAACTCGCATCCATGCCCGCGTAGACCGAATCGATGCCCAGCAACCTTGGCTACACAAGCCGAGCCGGAACGTACCCGGCAACAGGGAGAGAATCAGAACAGCAGATGGCCCAAAAGAATGGGCAGCGCGCACCCCGAGACCCACTGCGAAGGTTTTTCAACCAATTGGGTAAGCTGGCGCGGAGAAAATACGTCCACAGAGTAAGACGAATGCACCAATTGGTCGGGTAGTGAATCCACCCGGTGGACCGGCCCAGGCTGCATAGACGGCCCGGCTGTGCGGACCGCGTGCTCCATTTGGCAACTGCCGCAGGAACAGGGCTTCCTGGGCAGCTCCGGACGCCCCGTTCGCTCGCCCTCATCGCACCGCGGGCATCCGCTGGCCGCGGCTGCCGGCGCCGTCCCATAACACCCCTGGCAATTACACCAAGCGTGTGGAATCCCGGCCGCGACGAGTGCGACAACCAACAGGTTTTTCGACAACAACCGCATGGCCCAGTCCAGGACACGTTGCTCGCAGACGCACTCTATCCTATCACGCACGGGGGTTCGAGGCCAGTCCCAGCCCGGCGAAAACGGCTCGAAGGTGGTGCTCCACTACCCGCAATGGGAACAGCCACTGGAAGGCTGGGGCGCTACTCCGCTGGCCTGCTCGCCGTGGCCGCCGCCGATCCCTCGGTTCCGGCCGCTCGGTTTGTTTGGAACCAGGTCCATCCCGCAACGGGGACACTTGCCCGGTCCCGTCAATTGGACCTCCGGGTGCATGGGACAGGTCCAGGTCTCGGCCGCGGACGAGCCGCTGGGCACAGTCCCGTCGGCCGGGGCCACATAGGGGGGCATCGATTGTACCCGGGACAGGTAGGAGGCATCCTCGGGTCGGCTGGCGCGACAGCCAACGGCGGATGCCCACCACGCCCCTACAGCAGCCAGACACACGACCCGCACGATCATGACAGTCCTCCTTGACAGTTCAACGGTTTTCGATTCTTACCTCGCGCGATCTGCGCGCCGCGCACGCGCGCATCCGTTTTCGGTTGTGGCGACAGGCTGGGAAGCCTGCCCCATGTTCGGGGGTAGAGCCTCACTGGCTCGCTCGCAGTTCGGACGCCTTCTGCAAGTAGAAATCGGGCCTCCGCTGCACCTTGGCCACGCAACCGCGGCAGCAGACGAACAGGCTTTGGTCGCCGATGGTGATCTTCATCGGCGCGCCGTGGGCTCCCAGGGCCGTGTTCATCACCGGGCACCGCTTCTGGGCTTGCACGGCCGCCTGGTCTGCAGCGGTGGCCGCGGAGACCACCAACCGGATCGGCTGGTTGCCTCCCGCGGCGCGGGCCGCCCCGGCGACCTTGCGCAAATAGGCTTCCGGGTCCTTTTGGAGTTTGCCCAAGCAGCCACGGCAGCACAGGTAGACCGGCTCGTCGCCCACCAGCACCTTGATCGGGGTTCCCATGCTGCCCAGCCGGCCGCCGGAGACCGCACAGACCTGCTGCCGCTCGATCCGCGGCGGGTCAGATTGGTCCAAGGGGACGACACGAACCGGCAGCTTGGACAGGGCAAACATCTGGGTGAAGACCGTCTGGGGATGCTGGGGATTGGGCAGGTTGGTCAGTTCGACGGTGACGGTCATCTGGCCGTCGCGCACGCGGCTGACGTCGACCGCGGCGGCCAGGTAGTCCTGGCCCGTCGAACCGCCAGGCCGGGCAACGTGTTTCAGAGGAAACCGGAACACCTGCTGGCGGCCCTGGATGCGCATCGCCAATTGGCCCTGCACGCCGCGGGCTGACAACGGCTGGCCATCCTTGCTGTACAGGTAAACCCGCGTCTCCAGCGGGCGGTAGACCACTTCGAACGACCCAGCGGCCGTCACCGTCAGCTGGCCACCGTGGGGCGACTGCGCCGCCGTCGCGGC
>DQVB01000367.1 GCA_015661985.1 Planctomycetota bacterium
GGAGGCCTATATCTTGTTGGCCGAACAGGGCCGCCCGCGCGAAGTGTACAACGTCTGCCAGGGCCAATCCTACCGCATGGGCGAACTGCTGGATATGCTCATCGAGCTGAGCGGGGCTGACGTGCCGGTGCTCAGCGACCCTGCCAGCCCGCCGCCGGCCGTGCCCGACCTTTATGGAGATGCCAAGAAGATCCAGCTGGAAACGGGTTGGGCGCCTACCATACCCATCCGCCAAAGCCTGGCCGATATGCTGGGCCCGCTGATCAACCGCTGAGCTTTCCTTTCGATGGCAACGGAGTGCCCCATGCCGTCCGTGTTGCCCGACTGGCCCGACGCTGCCACCCACGCTGCGGGGCCGGTCGAGACGAATGCCCTGCAGTGGGAGACCGCCCCGTGCCCCTTGTGCGGGTCTCGGCGGTGGTCGCCTGTGCTCACCGCCCCGGATCCGGAAGGGACGGACGCGGAGTTGGTGTTTTCTGTGGTTCGCTGCTGCCGCTGCGGGCTGTGCTTTACCAACCCTCGGCCCACGTTACGGTCCATCGGTCATTTCTATCCCGCCGGATACGGGCCGCATGTCCAGGTCGGTTTGTCGGCGTCGCGCCGGCGCCGCGCCCGGTGGTGGACGCGCCTGCCGGCATGGCTGCGCAGCGGCTGTCCCGAGCGTCGGGGTTTTCCCGTTTTTGGCCGAGGTCGCCTGCTGGACGTGGGCTGCGGTGGCGGGGCGTTCCTGCACCGCATGCACCTGCAAGGTTGGCGTGTCACTGGTCTCGACCTTTCGGCCGCTGTGGTAGCCAGGATCCGGGCCGAATTGGGCCTGGAGGCCCTGGCCGGCACGCTCCCGCATCCGCAGTTGGAGCCGGGAGGTTTCGATTTGATCACCATGTGGATGTCCCTGGAACACATGCACCGGCCGCGCCGGGTGCTGGAGGAAGTGCGCCGCCTGTTGGCTCCCGGCGGACGCCTGGTGGTCTGTGTGCCCAACCTCCACAGCGTCTTGTTCCGCTGGTTCGGTACCCATTGGTTTTGCCTGGAACTGCCCCGCCACCTGGTACATTTCACCCCGGCTACGCTGGCCCACCTGCTGGTTGGCACCGGCTTCGAGCCCCAGCGGTTTCGCGCGGTCGCCCAAAGCCATTGGGTCCGCCAGTCCGCCCGGTTGGCCTGTCGGCGCGGCTCGGCCCGCCCGTGGCAACGACTGCTCCAGCATAAACTCCCTTCGCGTCTGGTGGCCGCCTGCAGCCGCCTTGTCGGCCGAGCGGACGCCATGCTGGTTGTCGCCCTACGCCGAGACAGAATGGCCTGATCCTCGTCCGCGCACAGCCGTTGGCGGGCCTTGCTGGAGGGCTGTCGAGCGACGATGCGGCGTGACCGCTCTGTCTCGGTCCCGTGGACAGGCTGTCCAGCGTGGGGTGCCGGCGCTACTGGTGTCCTGTTTTCGGCATCGGATAGAATAGTCTGGAAAACAGGGGATCTTCGGGTCGGAGCGGATCGATGCCCAAGGTGCTGATTGTTGATGATCTGGCCATTGACCGCCAAGTGGCTGCCCACTGGCTTCAGGAGGATGGCCAACTGGAGGTTGGGTTTGCCGAGAACGGCGCCCGTGCGTTGGCCGAGATCACGGAGACACCGCCCGACCTGGTGCTGACCGACCTGGTGATGCCCGAACTGGACGGCTTGGAGCTGGTGACGCGGGTCAAGCAGCAGTATCCGTTGATTCCCGTGGTGTTGATGACCTCTCAGGGCAGCGAAGAGACGGTGCTGGAAGCGCTGCGCCGGGGAGCGGCCAGCTACGTCACCAAGCGGACGCTGGATCGCGATTTGGTGGCGACTGTGCGCAAGGTGTTGGCGGTCAGCCATGGGCAGCGGACACGCCGGCGTTTGATGGGGAGCCTGGTGCACAACCATCGGCAATTCACCTTGGAGAACGATCCTGTGCTGTTCGCCCCGCTGGTGGCGCACTTCCAGGAGACGCTGTTCGAAATGGGGCTGTGTGAAGAGTCCGACCTGACGCGGATCGGCGTCGCTTTGGAGGAAGCCCTTGTCAACGCCCTTTATCACGGCAATCTGGAGGTAAGCTCCGACCTGCGCGGCGAGGACGACGCGGCCTATCATCGGCTGGTCCGCCGGCGGATGGCCGAGCCGCCTTATTGCCGGCGTCGTGTCTTCGTAGAGGCTCGGTTTTCGCCGCAGCAGGCGGTGTTCGTGGTAGGGGATGAGGGCCCGGGATTCGATCCCTCGGCGCTTCCCGATCCTACGGACCCGGCCAATCTGGAGCGGGCCAGCGGCCGGGGGTTGCTCCTGATGCGTACGTTCATGGATGACGTCCGCTACAACGAGTCGGGCAACCAAGTGACGCTGATCAAACGGGCGAAGCGGGCGCATCCCCGGTCCGGTTGAACTATGTCGCCAGCCCGGTTACAAAGGAACGGACGGCGGGCCAAGGCGGGCGAGCGTGCATCGGGCAAGGCGGCGGGCCGGCTTGCAGGGCAAGGTCATCTACGTGCCCGTACGCAATTGTGCGACAGACGGCCCGTCGAGAATCCGAGGCAGGAACCACGAAAGCGCGAAACGAGCACGAAATGCGAAATCCGAAATCCAAATGTCCCAAACGTATCGGTACACGGCCAGATGCCGTACCGCAGCCGCCGGATGGCAGGCATTGTTTCTGTCATCGGGTTTTGGGGCATTCGGATTTGTCATCCGTGGTGTGGCAGAATCGCGGGGTGATTTGGTGCCCCCTTTGGGGGTTCGCATGTGCCGAGTCTCGTGGCTCAGTGGCCTGAGGGAAAGCTATCCAGGAAGATATCCCATGCCGATCGTCGTGCAGAAATTCGGTGGAACCAGTGTGGCCGACAGCGAGAAGATCTTGGCGGCGGCCCGGCGGGCTATTCGCGTCAAGATGGAGGGCAACCAAGTGGTCGTGGTCGTCAGCGCCATGGGCAAGAACACGGACCTGCTGATCGAACTGGCCCGCCAGATCACCGAGGAGCCGCCGGCGCGCGAAATGGACATGCTCTTGGCTACCGGCGAGCAGGTCAGCGTAGCCCTGATGGCCATGGCCATCCATTCGCTGGGGCATCAGGCGATCAGCATGACCGGCGCCCAGATGGGGATCCGGACCGATAGCACGCACACCCAGGCACGGATCCAGTCCATTTCTGCAGGGCGGCTCCGCCAGGCGCTGGACGAGGGGAACATCGTCATTGCTGCGGGCTTCCAAGGGATCGACGAATCGCAGAACATCACCACATTGGGCCGCGGTGGAAGCGACACCACGGCCGTGGCTCTGGCCGCTGCTTTGGGCGCAGAGCTGTGCGAGATCTATACGGATGTGGATGGGGTGTACACCACGGACCCCCGCGTGGTGCCCGAAGCGCGGCGTATGCAGCGCATCAGCTACGACGAGATGCTGGAGTTGTCCAGCTTGGGGGCCGGTGTAATGCACAACCGCTCCATCGAATTCGCCAAGAAGTTCGGCGTACCAGTCCACGTGCGCAGCAGCTTCAGCGACAATCCGGGGACGATGATCGGACCGGAGCCGGAAAGCCCCGAGCAGCCTGTCTGCGGGGCAGCCTTGGTGAAGGACGAAGCGAGGGTGAGTGTGCTGGGCGTGCCCGACCGACCCGGCGCGGCGATGACGCTCTTTTCCAAGATCGCCGCGCGCAACGTGGCCATGGACATGATTGTTCAGAACGTGGGGGAACATGGCGAGGCGGATATTTCGTTCACCGTTTTCCGCAATGATCTGCCCGCCACGCTGAAGGCCGTCGAAGAGGCTGTCGCCGAGCTGGGTGCCAAGGGCTACGACTACGACGACCAGGTTTCCAAAGTCTCCGTCGTCGGCCTGGGCATGGCCACCCAGGCGGGTGTGGCCGAGCGGATGTTCCGCAGCCTGGCGGAAGAAGGGATCAATATCCTGATGATCTCCACCAGCCAGATCAAGATCTCCGTCCTCGTTGCCCGCCAGCATGGCACCGAAGCGTTGCGCACAGTCCACCGCGCTTTCGCTTTGCATGAGGAGCCGGCCCCGGTCGTCAGGCCCGCGGCGTCGGCAGCGGTGGAGCAGTCACCGGAAATGGTGGCCCGACTGCAAAGTATGGAGCAGATGATGATCGAAAGCGTGGCGCTGGACCAGTCCCAGGCGCTGGTCACCTTGGCCGGTGTGCCTGACACCCCGGGACTGGCTGCCCAGGTCTTCGATGAAATCGCCGAGGCCGGTGTGGTGGTCGATATGATCGTTCAAAGCGTGGGGCGAGGCGGGCGCGCCAACTTGAGCTTCACCGTGCCCCGCAACGATCTGGGGAAAACCCTCTCCGTGGCCAAACTCCTGACCGAAGGCTTCGGCGCCCCGCCGCCTGCGCATACCGAAGCCGTAGCCAAGCTGGCCGTCTCGGGCATCGGTATGCGCAGCCACACGGCGTTGGCCATCCGCCTCTTCCAGTCCCTGGCTGATGCGGGGATCAACGTGGAATTGATCAGCACCAGCGAGATGCTGCTGAACGTGATCGTCGACAATCGGCTGGGCGAAAAGGCCTTGAGCACGCTGCGCGCGGCCTTCGGCGACGTACTGGTCTGACGCCCCGCCAGCGCGGGCCGCCCTCCGGCGGCTGCCCGAATGGGCCAAATGGTTGCCGTCTTCTGCCCCCTCGGCTATCCTATCAAGAAGTGCTGTCGGCGGCCCCGGAATACCACCGGCCGGTGATCCGGAAAGATCTCTCGTTGGTTTCTCGTCTTGCAGAGAGGAGGCTTGTCATGCCGCTGAGACGATCGGCTCTCTGGGTCGGTCCGGCCTTCTTGCCGGGCCTTGTTGTGCTTGTGGCCGCGCCATGGTGTTGGGCCGGCGAACATGAGGAAGCACTGCGTGTGGGCGACGAAGCGGTGCTGGCGGCTTTGGACGAGCCGACCGAGCTGGATGTGACTGAGGAGCCCTTGAACGACGTGTGCGCGGCCTTGGAGAAACGACATCGGATCCGCATCCGTCTGGACCGGCTGGCTTTGGCAGAAGTGGGCATAAGCAGCGATACGCCGATCACCTTTTCCATGTCTGGCGTGCCGCTGCGCAGCGTACTGGATCTCATGCTTGATGACCTTAGCCTGAAGTGGACGGTCACTTCCGGCGTGCTTCTGGTCACCACGCCCGAGCGGCATCGGGTTCAACACAGACGGCCAGATCAGCATAGCCAACGGGGTCTTCGCCAAAGGCGCGGCCTGGGCCCATCAGGTCATCTTCCACGAAATCGGACACAGCTGGGGCGTCGAAAAACCCGAAGTGGTCCGGTTTCCTGGACCTGAGCGGCTGGACGCAGGACGACAAGTCCGCCGACGGCAGCTATACGGCCAGCGGCGACGGCGAGTGGTATTACGACAAGAGCGCGGCCTTTGCCCGCGACTACGCCGAGACGAATCCTGCCGAGGATTTCGCCACGGCCTTCGCCGTGTACTTCATGGACTATGCGGGCGAGGACTACCGGGGCGCCGATGCGGCAGCCATCTCGGCCAAACTGCAACTGATCGATACTTTCCTGGATGACCTGGCCTGAGAAACGACCGGAAAACGCTTTTCCCATTTCGGGACAACGTATCCGTTTTCGTTTACGGCCCGAGGGTGGTGAACATTCGCCGTGTCGCATGGGTTCATCGCCCGTCAGGGGACCCGGCTGAGTTCTCCGGGCCGACGTCCGGACCCTCATTCCAGCGCGGCGGCGTGGCGGCGGGCTTTGGGGTCGCCGGCGGCGTGGATGGTGCTGGTTTTGTGATCGATGTAGAGCATCACCGGGTGGGCGATAGGGGCAGCGGTCGTGGACAGACGGTGTCCGCGGTGGGCCAACTCCTTGCGGATCGCTTGGGGGATATCTGAATTGAGGCGCAGGGAGCCGGCGGCGACGAAAGCCGCCTGGCGGTCCGGATTGGGATCGAACGAGTTCTGGTGGTGAGACGTGTTGAAGCGCGGTGCTGTGACGGCCCGGTCGGGAGACATGCCGAATTCCACCAAGTTCAGCAGCACGTTCAAGGTGGTTTGATCTTGGAGATCGCCGCCAGCCACGCTGATGGCAGCCACCGGTTTGCCATTCTTGGTGACCAGTGTCGGGGTGAGGGTGACGCGGGGGCGTTTGCCCGGCTGGATGCGGTTCGGATGACCCGGGGTGGTGTTCAGGCTGCGCAGGCGGTTGCCTTGGGTTACGCCGGATGGCCCCGGGCGGTTGCCCACCAGGTTGCAGCTGGGAGTGGCTGCCACCACGTTGCCCCAGCGGTCGGCGACCACGCAGGTTGTGGTATCCTGGACGGGGATCTTGGCCTTCTGATCCTTCGTCTCGCCCTCGACCTTCACCGGGCGCATCCGCCACGGGTCGCCGGGACGGCGCTGGAGTGAGGCTCGCCGCATGTCGATCATGGGCCGGCGCAACCGCGTGTACTCGTCAGAAAGCAATCGCCCCAGCGGAACGTCTACGAAGAGCGGATCGCCGTAGTACTCGTCCCGATCGGCGAAGGCCAGCTTCAACGCTTCGGTCACCACGTGGATGTAGTCGGGCGAAAGGTGGCCCATTCCTTTCAGGTCGTAACCTTCCAGGAGCCGCAGCGTTTGGCAGAGAGCCGGCCCCTGGGTCCACGGCCCACACTTGTAGATGGTGTAGCCGCGGTAGTTGACGGTGACCGGATCTTCGATGAGCGTCCGGTGGGCGGCCAGATCTTTCTTGCGCAGAAAAGAGCCCGTGGCGATGTACCAGGCCTCCAGCTCGTCGGCGATATCGCCCCGGTAGAAGCGGTCGCGGGCGGCGGCCAGTTTCTCTTCCCGGCTTCCTGGCGCACGCGTCTCCGCCTCGACCAGTTTGCGCAAGGTGACGGCCAATTCGTCGTACCAATCGCGGGCGCCGGTATCCAACAGGGCCAGCGTAGGCGCTACCACATGGCGCAACGGTTTCGTGCCGTACTGTCTCAGGAGCGTGATACACAGATCCACAGCCCCGGGAACGGGAGCGGCCTTCATGCTGCCGCGCGATGGAATGCCGTGCTCGTAGTACCACCGGATGGCCGCCGGGTCCAGCGGAGCTCGCCCCACGCCTGAAAGGACCTTCACCTCCTGCTTGCGCGCATCGTAGATCAAAAGAGGCACCTCGCCGCCGATGGCGAACGAACCGTAATCGGTCACGGCCAGGGCCAGGATGGTGGCCGCAGCCGCATCGGCCGCGTTGCCGCCTTCCAGCAGCAATTGCACGCCGGCAGCCACGGCCCGGCTATGGCCGGCGGCCACGGCCCCGCCGCGCCCGGAGGCCTTCCAACGGATGCTGTCCACCCGCGACAACATCGCCGGATCGTCCTTGTACCATTCCTTGAGTCCGGCTCGGACCGTGGCGGCGATCTGCCGGCCGGTGGCCAGGCGTTGCTCGGACATGTCGCCACCCAGCACCTCCAGGCGATCGGTCAGGCCCGCCCACAAATATTCACCGTTGCCTCCGGCCGACCAGCCGGTGAACAGGATGCCCAGCATCTTCTCCGTCGCCTTTCGGCGGGCACAGCGCACCAACGCCGCGCCCGCCTCAGGCGTCTTCCACGTGGCCGGCAACACCCGAAAGCCCTTCTCTTGGAAAAATCGTACGGATGGGTAATCCTCGCGAACGCGGTAATGCCAATCGCAGATGATGATGTCCTTGGGTACCATGTCGACGGCCCGGTGGGAACCGGTCTCGCTGGCCTCCCACCGGCCGTAGCCGAACCGCCTGGCATCCAGCAAGCGGTCGCCCCACATGAGCATCTCCACGCCGCGTCGTTTGACCAGGTGTTCATGCAACCGGTTCACGGCCCCGGCGAACAGTTCACCCACATCTTTGCCCTTACACCGCGGACATCGTTCGTCGCCGATCAGGAACACCTCGTCCATGCCGACGTGCAGCGCGTCGGCGTCGAAGGCGCCGATCAGTTCGTCCAACAAGTCAAACACGATTGGATAGACATCCGGGTGCGACGGGCACCATTCGCGGCAATAGATCTCTTTGTTGTCCGCCGGCACGTGGGGCGTCTCGTCGAACTGCGGATACTTCTGTAGCAGCGGAAACGTGCGGGACCGCCACGATTGGTGTCCCACACAATTGAACAAGGGGATCAATCGGATTCCGTGGCGGTGACACAGCTCAGTCAGCCGCCGGGCGTCGTCCCGATCCAGGCCTCCGGACGACAGCTCGGGATGCGATTGGTATTGAAACCCGTAACACACTTCGAGGATCAACACGTTGATGCCCATCGGGGCCAGCAC
>DQVB01000054.1 GCA_015661985.1 Planctomycetota bacterium
ACGATTATACTCCCCGTCACTGCTTCAATTCTACAATCACCGATTGTTTCTCGCCGTGCTCCTCAAAGGCTGCTTGCAGGAAGGTCTTGAACTCGCCCACCACCTGGTCGATATCACTGGGCTCCAACGACGACTTGGACGGCTGGAAGTCTTGCAAGCGTAGCACCCGGACCTGGATGGGTTTCAGATACCTTGCCAGCAGCCTGGCGTTGGCCGGGTCGTTGGGGAGCTTTTCGGCCAACAGATCGGCCAAGGCATCCCCATTGGCGGCGGCCAATACGTCGGCAACGAACGCTTCTTTCTTGCCTTGTTCCAGAAGCGCCCGCAGGGCGGGTTGGCAAAGGCGGCCAGACGCCGAGACCAGTACGGCCCGCAGCGCGCCGGTCGCCTCCTGCTCGGCCTGTTCGGCGGCCTCGATCAGCGTGTCTGCCTGATCCACAACCAACGGGCAGCCTTCGGGGTCGGGCCGCTCCTTGAGCTTCCGCTCCACCTCGTTGCGGGTCAGTTCGGTGGAAAAGAGCCCCTCGGCGCACCGGTCGATCTTGGCTTCCAGCGCGGGCACGTCGATTCCGCCCAGGGCCTCGATCCCGGCAAGCATCTGGACGGCTCGGAACTCGGGCGATTCGGGCAGCGTCCGGATCGCCTGGCGCACGGCTTCACACCTGCCCGTCACGTTGTCGAATGCCTGCAAGAATCGGGTGGTGTAGACCTGGATCACGTCAGCCAGGAGATCCAGAAACTGCGTCTGGAACTTGGCCTCGGAATCCGTGAGGTCTTCCAGCTTGGCCAGCTTCTTGCGGAGGGATTTGACTTTCGGCCGCAGATCCTTGAGGATACCTCCGGGGTCGACCGACAGTTGGGAGTAACGATGGGCCGCTCGGATCTCCCGGTCGTGGGCAGCCAGCAGCGCCGCTCGTTCCCAGGTGCGTTTTCGGGTTGCCAGGTCGTCCAGCTCGGTTTGTTTGGCCTCGTTGTCCTGGTATGCCGTGTAACCGAAGGCCGTATCCAGGGCGTTGAGCAGATGGGGGATGGGCTCGCCGGAGTCGATCTCGGCCTCGAAGAAGGTGTTCCACGAGGCCATGCAGCCGGCCACCGGGCTGGTCTGTCCGATGTCGGCGAACAGGTCGTCGAGGCGCCCGGCCAGTGTGGCGACCTCGGGCCGCTTTTCCGCCCGATAGTCCATCAGGCGTTTCAAGGCGTCCTGGATGTCGGTGTCCTTCTGGACGCTCTTGATCTCCTGGTCGTCCAACAGGACGGCGGCGTAGGGGGCCAGCACGGACCACCCTTCCGGTGCTTTGAGAGGATGGACGTGGGACATGGCGCCGAGCAGGGCCGCATTGAATGTCTGGTCGGCCATGTTCGAGTAATCCAGGTGTGCCAGTGCTCCTGCTGCGCGGCCCGAGAGCGAGATGCGGATCTTCCCCTGGCGCACGAGACACAGCAGGTACATCTCGACCATGCGGCGGGAAAGGCCATAGTTCTTCCCGTTGGGTCCGGCGATGCCCGTGAAGTTCTTGTAGAAACTCTCGACGGCGATCGGTGCGTTGCCCTGGCTGACCTGGGATTCGATCCATTCTTCGATGTCTTTGGCAAACTCGCTGGCGCTCGTATCGAGCCTTCGCTGGGCCGATTTCTTCATGATGCCCAGGGCGTAGCCGTAGTTGTCGGCGGCGTTGATGTCCTTGCTCGTCTTGGTGCCCTTGGGGATCTCGCCCACGCGCACGATGCCGTTGATGACCTTGACGGCTTCGGCGTCGGAGAAGGGGGCCGGGGCGTCGAACTGGAGCCTGGCGGACTCGTAAGTAGCGTCGAGCACCTGGCCGACCAGGGGCGTGATGATGGCCGTCAGCTCGCCCTCGCAGTTGAACTCCATGTCGGTGTGCTCGGCGGCACAGATGCGGCCCCGGGCGTAGCTGGTGCGAACGATGTTGGCGATGGTCCCGATTTCATTCTTCAGCCGGCTGGCGACCCAATTGAGGACTTCCTTGGCATCTTCGGTTTCCTTGCCCCGGAAGTCGCCCACCAGCTTGCGGCAGGCGGCGAAGTCGTACAGGCGGTCCCTCTCGCTTGGGGACAGATCGGCGGGGGTCCAGAAGATGGCACGAGGATCGTTCACCCGCTTGGCGAGTTCTGCCACCTTGTCGCCGCAGGGTCGGTTGCTGATGAAAACGGCGAAGTCGTGGTCTTTGTCCGCCGAGTTGATCGGGGGCAGGGCCATGCCCTTGGCGGCGATGTCGGCCAGATCCCGCATGTAAACCATGCCCTTGATCACCCGCCCATGCCACAATACTTGATCCTGCATCTGCTCGGCGGGGGCGACTTCGTGGAAGACGGATTGGGTGCCGTAGGCGAGATCGATGGTCATGAGCGGCGTCTGGATTTCCCACCCGTTCAGCGAGAGAAGCTGCTCCCAGGCCTTTTGTTGGAGCACGGGGCTGTTTTCGGCCTCAGTCCTTGCCCGCTGGAAGAGATCCCGAACATCGACGCCGCCGCCGATGGGGTTGAAGACGTAGTTGGTGCCGACCTTGCGGACCTGGGGCAGCTCTTGCTCGACTTCCTCACAGAGCACTTCGTAATGGTCGAGATTGTCCTGGGCGTCGGCCTGTTGGGCTTTGTCGTGATCCTGCCACTCCATCACGGCGTTGGCGATCTGCTCGACGGAAAGGCCGTTGGGAGCGGTGCGGGCGATGTGGTGCAGGAAAAGCGTCTTGAGGATTTTCTCGCACCGAGCCGCATACACCTTGAGTCGCCCCTTCGTGGCCTGCCCGATGGTCCTCCGAGCGGCCTGATACGCTTTCCACTCATCGTTGAACTTGGCGCTGATGGCCGCGATTCCCGCCGTGGTGCCCGAGGGATCTTCCTCGTACTGGACTACGTCGTCGAACATCTGCCACAAACTGATAAGCTCGGTGCCATGCGCCTTGCACTGCCTCTTCATGGTCTGGTGCATGAAGTGGACCGACGAGCGGACCGTCGTCAGGTGGTAGCTGACCGCCCGCAGCACGTCGATGGCGTGAGGATAGAAGGGGAAGAACTGGTCGAACTTCACTCGGCCCTCAGCCTCGGGCCAGGAGAATCCCCGGCGATAGTCCTCGTAGTAAGCGTCGAGCGAGTCCGGGGCGGTGACTCGACGGACCTTCGAGAGCACGATGTCGTAGTAATCCTTCTCATCCTGTAGCAGGCTGACGTGTTTGAGCCGGTCGTTGGCGATGATGTTCTTCACGCCCATCTTCGACTCGATGGCCTGCTGTGCCGAACAGATCGTCCACACGGGGAGGCAGTCGTTCTTGGCCAGGCGGTTGGAGAGGACAACCAGAGTCTTTTCGTCTTCGGTGCGCTGCTCCTCGGTGCGGTTCTTCATGAACAGCGACACTTCGTCGAGGATGAGCAACACGCCGTCGTAGCCATCGGCCACCAGTGTTCTCACCATGTGTTGGAGCACCGGCTCCGTTTCCATGGGGATGTCGGGGGTCGTCTTGAGATACTCGCGGTAGAATCGCCAGAGTGTTTCGCCGCAGTCACGGCGCACCATCGGGTCTTTGCTGTTACGAAGGGCTTCGAGGAAGGCGTCGACCTCCCATTGGGCCTCATCATCGAGATACTTTGGGTCTTTCAGGAACC
>DQVB01000226.1 GCA_015661985.1 Planctomycetota bacterium
CCCGGCCGGGGCCCCGTGGGAAGGCATCCGCTGCGGGATGGAGCCGGTGGCCTTTTCCACGCTCTCCATGAACCGCTTCAGCCGCGTCTTGCCCAGGAAGACTTCGTCCTTGCCGCCGTCCAGGACGCCGCTGAACATGGCCTTCTTGAAGCCCAACAGGGACAGCATTCCTTCTTCGATGGTGCCCTGGGCGATGAAGTGGATCACCCGCACCGGGCGGTGTTGGCCCAGCCGGTGGACGCGACCGATGCGCTGTTCCAGCACGGCGGGGTTCCAAGGCTGTTCGAGGTTGATGACCACCGAAGCATGCTGGAGGTTCAGCCCCACACCACCGGCGTCGGTGGCCAGGAAGAGCCGGCAGTTTGAGTCCTCGCGAAACCGCTCGATCAACTTCTTCCGATTCGGGCCCGGCACACCGCCGTAGAAGAGCACGTGTCCCAGGCGGTGACGCTCGAGCCGGCGGACGATCAGTTCCAGCATCCGCAGCCACTGGCTGAAGACGACCACCTTCGTCTCGGAGTCCTCCAGCGTTTCCATCACCAATTCCAGCACCTCGTCGGCCTTCACGCCGTGGTCGGTCTTCTTGTCCAACAGATAGGTGCTATTGCACGCCATGCGCATGTTCTGCAGGGCGATGAGCAGCCGCTGCTGGTCTGTCTCCGAGAGGAACCCGAAGCGTTTCCATTTGGCCACCAGCCGGGCCACGATTTCACGGTTCTCCTCGTGATGCTTCCATTGCTCCGGCGTCATGGGCACGAAGAAATGTTTGTCCAGGCGCTCGGGCAGCTGGGTGAGCACTTCTTCCTTGGTGCGCCGGACCAGGATCGGCTGGAGTGTCTCTTTGATTCGGCTCAAGTTGCGGTACCCGATCACACGGCCGTTTTCATCCACGTGTTGGTGTTCGGCCAGGAAGCGGAACATGGGGCCCAGACGATGGCGGTCGACGAATTCGACGATGGAATAGAGCTCTTCCAGCCGGTTCTCCAGCGGCGTGCCCGTGAGGACGAAGGCGTAGTCCGAGCGGAGCAGCTTGACGCTCTTAGCCGTGCGCGTCTTCCAGTTCTTGATCCGTTGGGCCTCGTCCAGGATGATCAGGTCTGGCTCCCACTCGTGGATCCACTCCATATCGCGATGGATCACGTCGTAATTGGTGATCTTGTAGAAGGACGGAGTCCGGTAGAGCTTGATGCGTTTGGCCAACAGGCCTTCGACGACCACGGCGTCGCGGTCGGTGAAGCGCTCGATTTCCCGGAACCACTGATGCTTGAGCGAGGTGGGCGCCACGATCAGCACTCGTTGGATACCCATGGTGTGGGCCAGGATCTCCGCGGCCGTGATCGCTTGCACCGTCTTGCCCAACCCCATATCGTCGGCAATCAGACAGCGGCCCGCCTTGGCGGCGAACAGGGCCCCCGCACGCTGGTACGGGTACAGCTGGCCCTTGATCAACTTGCCGAAAGCCGCACTGCGGATACCGCTGGGCAGGAGTCGGTCCACCCGCGCGGCCAACAGCTGCTGGTCCCGAACCTGGGCTACGAAGGCCATAGCGTCGTCGTAGCAGCGCACCTCGTGATCGAAAGACGACAGCTTGGCCAGGAAGAGGTGGAAACGGGCTATGGCGTCCGGTTCAAGGATGCCGTTTTCGGTGAAAAAGCGGCGGGCATGGCGGCGCAGGGCGTGGGGACAATTGCGGCCCGGTTTGAACACCACGTGACGCTGGGCCCCGTACTGCAGATAGACCTCCGAATAGGCGGGCTGGAAGCCAGCCGCCAAGGCCTTGCGGCCACCCGGACGTCGGCCCAACCGGGCCAGCACGAACTCGATGTGTTTGCACGTGCCCAGGGTGTTGACGGCAAAATCGGGACAGGAGCAGTAGTTCTCCCCGAGTCCCGCTCCCCGAATGGCCACCCGATACGTCCGTTCGGTCTGGGGATTGGTGACCTGGAATTCCGAAAAGATCGGCTCCTGGCCGATGTTCTTCATCTTGAAGTTCTGCTCGGCCCCGTACTGCTTACGGAGGGCGATCTGCCACTCCTCCAGCGACATGTCCTCCGGCTTGCGGCGGTGCGAAATCCGCCTCGGGATCGCCTGGGTGCCCTGTCCGGATGACCTCCCCTTGCCCTTGTTGCCCCTTTTGCCCCGTCCACCCGTTGGCCCCCTCCTTCCCGAGCGAATCATCGTGACTCCCTCCTGCTGATCCTTGCACGCTCCGATCCACCTCTTGGCAACCAACTTACCGCAGCCTGCCGAATCGTCCAAGCCCTGGGGCCCGGCTCGCCGGAAGTGGCCGGGACCGCCCAGGCGCGATATGTTGGATGGCCCGGAGGGCAGTGGATTTCGGCATGGTTCGAACGCGGGTAACAGTCTGGGCGCCAAGGAAGCCGGGGCTACGAACAAAGGCGGCACTACGAACGAACCGCTTCCTGGGGCTGTCCGGAAAGGGGCCAAGATGAACCAAGCCTGCATTTCGTTCAGACAAGCGGTAGGGCCATGGACTCGTCGGAGCTGGACCGTTGGCACATGCAGCGGGCGTTGGAGCTGGCCGCCCGCGGCGAGGGAAGGGTGGAGCCTAACCCCATGGTCGGCTGTGTGGTTGCCGACGGCGCGGAGATTATTGGGGAAGGCTGGCACCGCCGCTTCGGCGGTCCCCACGCGGAGATCGAAGCCCTACGTTTGGCCGGCCCCCGGGCCCGGGGTGCGACGATGTACGTGACCCTGGAACCTTGTTGCCACCAGGGGAAAACCCCTCCTTGCACTGAGGCGATCATCCGGGCGGGGATCAGCCGGGTCGTGGCCGCCCAGTTGGATCCGTTCGTCGAGGTGGCGGGCAAGGGGGTAGCCCGGTTGAGGGCCGCTGGGATCGATGTCCAGGTGGGCGTCCTGGAAGGGCGAGCCCGGAGTTTGAATGCGCCGTACCTGAAGCTGCTCCGGACCGGCCGACCCTGGGTGATCGCCAAATGGGCCATGACGTTGGACGGCAAGATCGCCGCGCGCACGGGTTCCAGCCGCTGGGTCTCGGGCGAGCCATCGCGCCGGATCGTGCACCAGCTGCGAGGCCGCGTGGATGCGATCATGGTGGGTCGAGTCACGGCTGAGCGGGACGACCCGCTGCTGACGGCCCGGCCGCCGGGGCCGCGAACCGCCCTGCGGATCGTGGCCGATTCGCTCGCTTCGCTCTCCTCAACGAGCCGATTGGTGCAAACGGCTCGTCAGGTGCCGGTCCTCGTGGCCGTCGGCCCGGATGCCCCGGAACGCAGTCGCGGGCGGCTCGAAGCGGCTGGTTGTGAAGTGCTCGTCTGCGACGCCCCGGAGCCTGGCGGACGCCTGGAGCAGCTGCTCGACCAGTTGGGCCGACGCCAGCTGACCAACCTGCTGGTCGAAGGCGGCGGCCGGTTGCTGGGCAGCCTGCTGGATCTGGGCCAAATCGACGAGGTGCACGTCTTCTTGGCCCCCAAGCTGGTGGGCGGAGCCGAAGCCCCCACGCCGGCCGCTGGAACGGGGCTGGAGACGATCGCCGACGCCCTGCATCTGGGGGAGCTCCACTACGAACCCAGCGGCGAGGACCTGCATATCTGGGGCCGACTGTCGCCCGTCTGACACGGCTGCCCCGCCAGGTGCCGGTTCCCCGCCGGTGAGGCGTCCCCGGCAGCTCACTGGCCACTGGCCGGCTGGTGCCAGAACGAGCGCCAGTACGCCTGATCGAGGGCGAAGTAATCCAGCTTTTCCCGGGCCGGGTCGGAGCTGGCCGGCAGGATCCCGTACCGTTTCATTTCGCGAATGTACTGCCGGTTCGGCTGGAACTTCGGCGTCGCGTACCGGGGGCGGGCGTCCAGGATGGCTTTCCCTTGGCGGATGGCCGCCACCAGTTGCTGAAAGTCAGGATCGTCCCGGCTGCGGAAAACCGGGCCACAAGAACCAAACCCCCCGGCCGATTCCTCCAGCGGACCGAGCACAAGGGGCGACAGCTCGGGCCGGCTGAAGTTGAGGAGGATACTCAGACCGAAGCGGGCGATGGGGTCGTCCTCCAGTACGATCCGCTCGTGGACCGCCGTGGGCCGCCCCACGCGGGCCTTGTTCTGTTTAGTCCACTCGCCGGAAAGCGGCACTGGCCAGGGCGGCTCGGTCAAACCCGGTCGGTGACAGCTGTGGCAGCGGCGCTGGAGCACGGTGTGCCCGTGCTGGAACATCGCCACCACGGCCCGGTGGGCGGCCTGCTGTTCTTCGGCGTTGCGCAGCGCGGCGTACGACCCGGCGTACGTGGCGCCGGTTTCGATCCACAACCACAGCATCCGCCACTCCCGCTGGCTGACGCGCACCTCGTAATGGCTCCCGTCCACCTTCTTCAATAGCGGGCTGGCCGAGCTGCCGATCGTGCGCGGCGGCTGGTTGCCCAGGCCGTTGCGCCCGTCGGCCACCTGGCGATGGGCAAACAGGCTGAAGAAGCTGTGGGACCACGTGGGGCCGAGGTCGCCGGCCAGGATCACCTGGCCTTCGCGCCGCCGGTAGGCATGGCAGGCCACGCAGTGGCGGTCCAGGATCGGTTGGATGTCGCGCGTAAAGTCGATCACATCCGGGTAGCCCTCGAAGGGCTGAATCCGGCTGGGCGGACGCTGCATGGCCTTCAGTGTAGCCAGGTCGCGGTTGCTGGGCGTGCGCACCCGCTGCTCGTGGCAGCCCACACAGCTGATCGCCTCGCCCGGACGCACGCTGCACCAGCTCTGCATCCGTTTCACCGAAAGGTCGTTCTCGTCCAGGGCCACGAAGAAAACCTGCCGGTCGGCCGGCACTTCGAACTGCGCCGAACCGTCCTCTTCGACGGGCACGGTGCCCAACACGCGCTCCAAGGTGAAGGTGCCCAGCCAGGACAGAAGGTCCGGCCCGCCGCTGAAGTTGACCGGCTTGGGCAGCGATTCCAGCACCAACAGCTTCTTGATCTCGCCACGGCGCACGCCCGCCATGTGGCGACCGGTGTAGATGTCGGCCAAGATCATGCGGCCCGTCGGTTCGGACGGGTGCACCCGCCGCGGCACGATCCGCTCGCGCGGCCGGCGCATCACCGGACGCGGCTCGTGCACGTGGCCGGGGCCCCGATGCGTGTAGATCGGCTCCACCGCTCCGCTGCCGTCCATCAGTACGATCTGGTTGTCGCGGGCAGCCAGCACGCAGTCTTCGGCCAGCGCAAAGGGGTCGCGGGTCAGCTTCCCCCGATGCAATGGCCGGGCCGACGGCTTGGCGTCCGGCCCCGATTTCGGCGAAAGGACCGTGGCGACGCCCGCATGCTCGTTCACCCCATGACCCGGCGAAAACGACGCCACCACCTTGTCCGTGCCGGGGATCGGCTTGGCGTCGATCATCACGATGTGCGGATGCATGTTGCCGAAATAGACCATCTGGCCCGTGCCGTCCGGGTTCATCGTCCACAGCCCGTGGAACTCGACCTGGCTACGATCCACATACTCCCAGCGCATGTACAGCAGTCGGCCATCGGGCAGCACCCAGGGCGTGTTGTCATGCTCCGTGTTGGCCGAGATCATCTCGATGTTGCCCCCGTCGCTGTCGCAGCGGTAGAGGACGCCCACCTGGGTCATCCAACAGTTGACCCATCGGCGGCAACGGGTCGAAACAAAAGCGATGCCGCCGTCGGGCAGATACGCAGGCTCGTAGTCGTCGTAAGGCCCCGAAGTCAACTGGCGCAGGCCGGTGCCGTCCAGGTTCACCTCATACAAGTGATAGTAGTCGCTGTCCGCCCTGCGATAGGAAAACAGCACCTTCTCCGCGTCGTAATGCACCTGGGGATCGCGGATCGACCCGCCCCGGGCGTCCACGATCACCTCCAGCTGCCCAGTGCGGAAGTTCCACAGATAGAGCTTGCCCACGTCGGGCTTGCCATTGCCGGCATAGGCCTTCTTGTTCTCGTCGTCGCAGTAGTAGCCGATGTTGGCGTACCAATGAGGGTCGTCGTAACGGCTCCGGGTGCAGAAGACGATCTGGTCGATATGACGCATCGGGCCCCCCATCGCTTTGGCCAACAAGACTGACTGCGCCGCCGGCGCGCTGAGCTTTTCTGGCCCGACCGCTTCGGCCCGCGCGCCACCCAGCACGATGAGCCCGCCAACCGCCACTGCAATGGCCGACATAACGAACCGCTTCATCACCATGCTCCTCGCTCCAACTCTCCAACCGAACAACCGCCCATATCATACCCCACACGTGGAACCGCAACCAACGCCTCGATCGACGTGCTGGGCCGCGGCGGCAACCCGGCCACCCGTTCCCAGACCGGACAGGGCGATCCGTCCCGCCCCCTCCCGCAGCAGTTTATCCCCGCGCAGCCCCCTTGCATGCCCGGCTCCCCGAGCCAAGCGTACCCGTTCCCGGCTCGAAGGGGCAATCTGCTCTCCGGCCCCACCGGCTTTGTGCCGGCTGAAGCAAGGTTTGGCAACTCGAAGGGCTTGCACCCAATGCCACACCCCCGTCGACCCTGCGTCGGTCGAGCGAAGGTTTGATTACATCTGACCACATTCGTGGTGACGCATCGAGTTGGGGCTTTGGCGTGCGATGCGGCCGGGTTCGCGGCTGCCGAGGGCCAAGCCCCGGGCGACCGGGCCGCTGATGTCCTGCCCCCCGATTGGCGGCGACGGACCCCGTTCCAGGCGGGTTGCCAATCTTGCGATTTTGCTTGGCTTTTTTGCGCCAGGCGATTAGGTTAAAGGTATTGGGGACGGTGAGTCCCGGTGCGCGGCAACCGTACACTTGGCCATACGGAGGAATCCGATCATGACGTCCGCTTGGGGAAACAGTTGGAAAGCCTGGATAGTCCTAGCCACAGGGGTTGCCTTGATCCCCGTTGTCGTTTGGGCCGCGGATGGTTCCGCGCGGCGCGGCCGGGCCGATCGCGTCCAGGCGCCGGCCGAAGTGGTGGAGATGTTCCAGGCGATCAAGGACGGCAAGATCGAGGTGAAGCTGATCCCCAAGGATTCCAAGCAATCGAACGTGTTGATTGAGAACAAGACGGACAAACCGCTGAGGGTACAGTTGCCCGAGGCGTTCGCCGGGGTGCCGGTCTTGGCCCAGGCCGCGC
>DQVB01000494.1 GCA_015661985.1 Planctomycetota bacterium
AGTAGCCTGGCTCTCCGAGCCGGGGACGGGAAACGAAGAGCGAAACTCGGCCCACAGAGCCCAGCTACCGGGGCCGTCGCTTTGCGGGAGCGGGTCACTACTCTCTGTCCCAGAACTCCTCCGGTTGCGAGGCGGCGGCGTTGGCCGCTCGTGCCAGGACGAACAGCAGGTCGGCGAGGCGGTTCAGATAGGCCAACAGATCAGCAGGCACGGGCTCGTCCGCCTGACCGCTCAACCGCACCACACGTCGCTCGCAGCGGCGGCAGACCGCGCGGGCCAGGTGCAATACGGCTGCGGCCCGCGTGCCGCCGGGGAGGACGAACCGGGTGAGTGGCTCGCGCCCCTGCGGGAAACGATCGATGTCCGCTTCTAGTTGTTGCACGAGTTCCGGACCGGGAGTGTGCTTGCCTTCCCCAGCGGCGGGCGATGCCAGCTGGGCCCCGATGCCGAACAGTTCCCGCTGAACGCGAGCCAAAATCTCATCGATCGGCCCGGGCAGCTGTTCGGCCCGTGCCAGCCCGAGCAGGCAGTTCAGTTCGTCCACGGCGCCGCAGGCTTCGATGCGAGGCGAGTCCTTCCAGAGGCGTAGGCCGCCGGGCAGTCCCGTTTCGCCTCGGTCGCCGGTGCGAGTGTAAATACGCATGGTCGTAAGAGCTCCGCGAATGGGGCGATGGTTTCCACCCCCGGCAGCCGGGCACCGCACCGGGGGCACCGGCCCGATGGCGCGCCGCCGGGCGGTTCGTAGCTGATGGGCTGTGGGGGCCTTCGCCCTCAACCCATCAGCGCATGCACCTCGACGCATTCGGACTCCGCTGCCGGGATGCGATTGCCTTCCAGTGTTTGCCCGTCGACTGTCAGCGATCGAATGCCTTTGTTCTTCCCTTCGGGGTTCTCTACGGTGATCTTCAAGGTGCTTCCGCGGAACGGTCGCACCAGCTCGAACCGTTCCCAATGCCGAGGGATGCAGGGGTCCAGGACCAAGCCCTCCGGTTCGGCGCGGGCACCCAGGAGCCAGTTGACCACGGCGTGCTGCATCCACGTGCAGGTGCTGGTCAGCCAGTGATGGAAGCCTTGGCCGCGCAGGTTCGTTTCCGGCCCGGCGACGAACTGGCAGTAGACGTACGGCTCCATGCCGTACTCCGGGTGCCGGTCGGCCCGCAGGACGGGGTTGGCCTTTTCGATCAGCTGCCAGGCCCGATCGCCGTGGCCGAGCATCAATTCGGCCACCACACAGAAGGCCATGGCGTGGGAGAAGACAGCCCCGTTCTCCTTCACGCCGGGCGGGAACCGCGAGATCAAGCCCACGTGAGGGTCCGGGCGGGCGTAGGGCGGCGCCAGACAACGGATGCCGAAGGGGGAGTCCAGCTGCCGGTGGACCGTCTCCATGCACGTCTGCTGACGTTGGCGTGGGGCCGCGTCGGCCAGCACGGCCCAGACCTGGGGGTTCAGATACAGTTGCCCCTCGGCGTTCTCCCGGCAGCCGATCACGGTGCCGTCGTCATGGAAGGCGCGCACAAAGCGGTCTTCGTCCCAACAATGCTGGTTGAGGGCCTCGACCAGTTCCCGGCGATGCTCCAGCCAGCCCTCGGCCAAGGCCGGTTGGCCAGCCAGTTGGGCCAAGGTGGCGGAGTCTTTCAGGGCCAGGCTCAGGAGCTGGGCGAGAAAGACCGATTCGCCCTCGCCACATGCGCCCAGTCCGTCCAGGGCGTCGTTCCAGTCGCCGTAATGGATCCGTGGCAGGCCGCGGCGTCCGCGATCACCCAGCGATCGCTCCAAGCCAACTCGGATGTGGTCCAGTAGCGTCCCCTCGCCCCCATCGGCGAACGGCACCTCTTCATCCAGGATTGACCGGTCCCCCGTCTCACAGACGTATCCCAGCACCGCCAAGGGAATCCACAGGGCCAAATCCGACTTCTCCGACCGCTCCGGCGGCAAGGCGATCCACGGCGTCCGGTGGCTGGCGCTACCGTCGGAAAACTGGAACCGCACCACGTGTGTGATCATCTCTCGAGCCCGCTGCGGCTCGAGCATGGCCAGCCCCAGGGCGTCCTGGAGGGCGTCGCGGAATCCCGGGCTGCCGTCCGAGGCGTGGTAGTACGACGGGGCCGAAGAAAGGTAGGATTTGATGATCACCTGGTAGGGGGTCCAGCCGCTGGCCAGCGTGTTGAGCGGCCGATCAGGAGTCCTCACGGACAGCCGCCCCGCGCGCCGTTGCCAATGTTCCCTGGTGGCCTGACGCAAATCAGCCAGCCGCTGTGAATCGGCCAATCCGCGGGCCGCGGCGACGCCGTGCTCAGCCGGCGCAATGCCCGTGACCATCTCCCAACGCACCACCTGGTTCGGGGCCAGTACCAAATGCCATTCCATGGCCCCGATCAGATCGGTGCCCCAAATCTCCTGGACCGGCTCCGGACGGCTGCGGGGGGCGTCCAGAGCCAGGGGCCGGGTCAGGTCGCGGTAGCGGCCCACAAAGGCTTCCCTGTCCAGCCAGATCTGGTGCGGCGGACGACTGGCCGCGGTGAACACCTCGTACTCCCATGCGCCCCCGGCTCGCTGGCCGCGAAGGTTCCAGTTCCTCTTGCCGGCCACCACCACACCAGCCTCGACCCGCGCATGCTTGAAGAACGAATCGAACCGGCGGGCGATCGGGTCGATCAGCGCGTTGCCCAACACGAACTCCTGGTAAGCCACCACGCGCAGCTGCCGCGACCGCTGGCCCCGGTTCTCCACCCGCAGAGACCAAACCTCCGCGTCGACATCCGGAGGCACGAAGAACTCCACCCCTGCAGCCACGTCGCCGTACCGCGAGACGATCTCCGTGAAGCCAAACCCGTGGCAGCAATGGAACTGATCCAGCGGCGACGGACAGGGGTTGCCCCCCACATTCCAGAACCCCCCGCCCTCCAGATCTTGGATGTACACGAACCGGCCCGGGCGATCGTTCAAGAGCAAATCCTGCTCGCGCCGCGTGATCACATGGTGCGACGGGTCTATGTAAAAGCTGAACCCCCCGCCCGTTTGGCTCACCAAGGCAAAGTACCTACCGTTGGTCAGATAATTGATCCAGGGGCGGGGCGTATAGGGCGTTCGCACCACGAACCGCCTGCCGTCCTCAGAGAAACTCCACTGTGCCATTGCGTCATTTCCTGTCGATTGCACCTCGTCACACCAGTGCCCCGCCGTGGCCTCAGTGCCAGCCGCCTCCAAGATAGCCGAATTCGTTTGGCCGTGCACGCCACAGGGTCAACAAACCGCCATGCCCCAGCGCCCAATGAATCGCCGGGCCGGTGCATCACCCCTGGGCCATTCCCGGCCCAAACCACACGCCGCTGGCCCCAGTGCCCAGACGCTGAGTCACGGAGGGCCTCTTTGTCACCGCGGTGACGCGAAGCGGGGGAAGAACGTAGAATAAGGGTAGTTTTCCGGCCAGAACCCGCGTGGCTCTCCGGCCGCCGACGCTCCACACGTTTTTCGGACAGGGCATGGTTCAAAACCGGGTCACACTCCGGGAGCCAAGCAAGGTGTTGCTCTGTCCGCGTACTGCCTTCAGGCGGAATGGGGGCGCCGGCAAACGGGGGACGATGATTCCGCCTGGAGGCGGGGCTACGAACGAACCGCTTCCGGCAGCTGTCACCCGGAAAGGGGAGAAAATGAACCAGGCCCCGGACAGCCCTTGACCGGCAACGGGAGGCAGGCTTCCAGCCTGCCCCTCAGCCGAAAGGATGAGCGCTGCCGCACCCATGTGCAAGCAGGAAGACGCTGATGAGCTTTCGAGCGCTGAAGAAGATCGTGACCAACAGGAAACGGCCTCACCGGCCGGAGCTGGCCGAGCGGGGCTGGCCGGCGTGGATCCCGGGTCGGCGAGGTCCCGGACGCCGTAGGCCGCCGCACCAGGTTCTGATGCCCGCCAGCCCGCTTGTGGCGATTGTGCTTGCGGTATGTTTGGCTGGCTGCGGCGACCGGTCGCCGGCGGCCAAGCAGCCGGCGGCCCGGGCGGATCGATCCAGCCAAGCGGCTCCGGGGCGCACGCTGCCGGAAAAACACTCGAGGCCCGCGCCGATGAGTGTGACGAGCCAGGCGTCGGACACAGCCGAGGACGAACCCGTGGCAGCAGTCGCCGCAGCTTCGGCGCCGTCCGAGCCGAGGCAACCGGCAGAGTCGGCCGGCAGCTCCGCGTCCCCGGCAGACTCGGCGCGGGTTTGGCGAGACCCGGCGGGCAACGTGTTGGCCGTCGGCGAACTCGTGGACCTGCTGGACGAAAAGGTCTGCATCCAGCAGCCCGACGGGCTGGGAGCCGTGGTGCCGCTGGATCGACTGTGTCAGGCCGATCGCCAGTATGTACTGGCCCAAAGCGGCGATCGCCCAACAGGCCCCGACGAAACGACCGAAACGCAAACGGCCGGGACCGAGGGAACACCCACAGCTGGTCACCCGCCGCAGGCCGCCGAAACACCGCGGCCGGCTGGCTCGGCCGGCCGTCGCAAGGTAGTCATCCCCTTCGACTTCCAGTCGAAGTTTGACGACGGCAGGTACGGCCGGCAGGTGGGCGAGATGATCTGGAAGAAGTTGGAGCGCGAGGGGGGATTCCTGATCCCCGAGTCGATGTTTGACGTCCGCGATCTGCTGGCTGCCCGTCGCATTCAGATCGGCCCCGATACGCCGCTGGAGGAAGTGAAACGGGTCGTGCGGGATCTGTTTGATGCCCAGATCGGCATCTGGGGCAGTGTGGAACGAGTGCCGGGTCACGAGTGGGACGTGTACGACCTGGTCATTCGCTGCGTCGATTTTTCCTCCGAACCGGAGCCGAAGGTAATCTACGAAAAAACGGGGATCCGGACCCGGTCGGTGAGCGAGATCCCGCACCTGTACGTCAAGGAAATGCTGGACGCGCTCTATGGTCGCCGGCCGGGCGAGCCGCCGCCGATCGATCAATTGGCCGAAGCCAATTGGAAGAACAACCCGAACCTGATCGTCGGGGGTGACTTTGAGAAGGGCGCCGGCGGTGTGCCCTTGGGATGGGAGTCTCGCGGCGGCCAACAGCGACAGCCGCTCGGCGGGCTCGTCCAGTGGACCACCGAAGGGGGAGACCCGAAAAACAAAGTGATCCGTTTTCAGTTCAGCAAGGCCGTGGGCGACACGACCGGCGTGATGTACTACAGCGATTGGTTTCCCGTCCAGCAAGGGGCTCGGTACCGGTTCCAATGCCGCTGGCGCACCGATGGTCCGAGCCCCAAGGTCTTTATCAAGTGTTATGCCGAGATGCCTTCGGATTATCAGCCCGGAGCAGGGTACCGTCCGTCGCCCGGTGAATACCTGCCCGAGTCGCTCCAGCGGCGCGAGGTGTACCGTAGCCAGCAAAACCTGAAGGGGCCCAAGAACACCTGGAACGTGCACACCGAGGATTTCACACCGCGACATACCAAGTACGAGCCCAAATGGGGCCGGGTGATGCTGTACGCCTATCTGGGCGGAGGTGTGGTGGAATGGGACGACGTGGTGGTGAAGCAGATCGTGCCTGCGTCCCCCGGCGAAGGCAGGCAAAGGCCGAGGCATTCGATGGCCAGCGATGTGACGATTGACCAGATGCGGGCCAACGAAGAGCGGGGACGCCGGGCGAGGGAAAGATTGCGAGAGGGCCGGGATTGAGACCCAGCGACAAGGCGGAATCGACGGGCGTGCTGCGAGCCGTGTTCAACGTGCGGGCATGGAATATCGCGGTGCGCACCGCCCACATGGCGGCCATGGGTGTGTTGCTGGGTGGCCACGCCTTTCACGTGGCCCGCGGGCGGCTCGTGTTGGTTCTAGGGATTACTATCGCTACGGGTGTAGCCTTGGCGGCCATCGAAGCGGGCGGCAGTTTCCTCTGGTTTTTCCAAGGGCGAGGGCTGATGACGCTGGCCAAGCTCCTGCTGTTGGCTCTCGTGCCGGTGTGCTGGGACTGGCGCTTGATGATCTTGCTGGCCGTCGTGGTCCTGGGCTCGGTCGGCTCCCATATGCCCGCCCGTTTCCGCTACTATTCGATCGTGCATCGCCGGGTGATCCCCGATGGCAGCGGCCCGGGGACGTCGGCTTTGAGCCAGTAGCTGTGGGGGCCGGAGGCCTGGCCGCGGCTGGACCACGCCGGTAGAATCGGGCTGGACCCAGGCGGGCGGGGCCGCTGGCCTTGCTTGCGCCAGCCACTCGCGGAGACCATCGATCCGGCGGAACAAATGCAGACAGCACCGTATACGCAGGATGATTTCGACCGGGCGCCGCTGATGTTCTATTACGAGGTGACCCAGGCGTGCGACCTGGTCTGTAAACATTGCCGTGCATCCGCCCAGGAGGATCCGGCGCCGGACGAATTGTCCAGCCAGCAGTCTCGAGCGCTGATCGAGCAGGTGGCCGGTTTTCCACGGCGTCCCATGTTGGTGTTGACCGGGGGCGACCCGCTGAAACGGCCCGACCTGTTCGATCTGATCCGGCACGCCGCTTCCATCGGGCTGTCCGTGGCCTTGACCCCCTCGGCCACGCCGCTGGCCACCGCCGACGCCTTCCAGAAGGCTCGCCAGGCGGGCGTGCGGGCCTTGGGAATCAGCCTGGATGGGGCCACGGCCGAGGTCCATGACGCCTTCCGCGGCTGGGAGGGAAGCTTCCGGCGCACGTTGCGGATGCTGGCCGATGCCCGGCGTCTGGGGCTGCCCGTCCAAGTGAACACCTCGATCACCCGCCGCAATTTCCACCAGATCGACGCCATGGCCGAACTGCTGCGCGAGCAGGGTATTGCCATGTGGTCGGTTTTCTTCCTCGTCCCTGTGGGTCGGGGGGTGGAGGAAGAGCGGATCAGTCCCGGGCAGTACGAAGAGGCCTTCCAGCGCCTGTGGCACCACGCCCAGACGCAGCCCTACGCGGTCAAGACCACCGAAGCGCCCCACTACCGCCGCTACGTGCTCCAGCAGGGCGGCGACCCACTGGCCGGACCGGCCCGACCGGGGCCACGGCTGCATCGGGCGCCGCTGGGCGTGGGGGACGGCAAAGGCGTGATGTTCGTCAGCCACCGGGGCGAAATCTTCCCCGCCGGCTTCCTGCCCCTCGACTGCGGCCGCTTCCCCCGGGACTCGGTGATCGACGTCTATCAAAACCATCCCACCTTCCGTGCCCTGCGCGACCCGGATCGTTTCAAGGGCCGCTGTGGAATCTGCGAATACCGCTACGTCTGCGGCGGCAGCCGCGCTCGGGCCTACGCCCTCACGGGCGACCCGCTGGAAAGCGAACCGGATTGCGTCTATGTTCCGGGTCAGGCCGAGGTGCCCGTCGTGTGAGCCAAAGCGGCAGCGCCGGAGCGGTCCAGCCAGACATGCCCCCACGCGGATGGCAAGCCATGGACAAGAAGACCAAGAAAAAGCTGCAAACGCTCAATCAGCGCCTCCAGACACTCCGCCAACGGTTGGCCGGCGCCAAGAAGCAGGCCGACGATGCAGCCGAGGTCGAGTCACTGCGCCAACAGGTGGCCCAGTTGGAGGCACAGATCGCCAAGCTCAAACAGAGCTGACCCGCCCGGGCGGTGGCGATCCATCGCACGCAGCGGGGCCGCTCGGATGGGCCAGACGCGTCACCACCGGAAGCCCCGCGTCCTCACCGGCGTCCGCTCGATGTCGAACCCGCTGCTATGTGGAGTCCGCCCCGGTGCCCTCCGCCTTCGGCGGGCGG
>DQVB01000489.1 GCA_015661985.1 Planctomycetota bacterium
GCAATGATCCGGGCCACCTGCTCGTCGGTCAGGTTGCCCATCTCCTTCAAATCCTCCGGCTCGATGACCGAAAGATCATCGTACGTCAGGAACCCCTCGCCGACCAGTCTGTCAGCCAGCTCCTCGTCGACCCCCTCCAAGGAGCTGAAACCAACCAGGGCCGCCTCGAGCTGCTCCTCCAACTCCTCTCGGGTCATGATCTCGATGTCCCAGCCACACAGCTTGCTGGCCAGCCGCACGTTCTGGCCACGACGCCCAATGGCCAGCGACAGCTGATCCTCGCGCACCAGCACGATCGCGCGGCCGAGCATCTGGCAGAGGATCACCTCTTCCACCTCCGCCGGCTGCAGGGCATTGGGTATCAGCTCCTGCATGTCATCGCTCCAGCGGACGATATCGATCCGCTCGCCACCCAGCTCGTCCACGACATTCTTGATCCGGTTGCCCCGCACCCCCACGCAGGCGCCCACACAATCAACGCGCTGGTCCACGCTGCTGACGGCCACCTTTGTCCGATAGCCCGGTTCTCGGGCCATCGCCTTCACCTCGATCACCCCGTCGGCAATCTCGGGAATCTCCTGCTCGAAGAGCCGCGCCACCAGCTGCGGCCGCGTGCGGCTGAGGATCACCTTGACCCGACTGCCCGATTTGCGTACGTCACACACCGTGGCCCGTACCCGCTCGTTGACATGATGCATCTCCCCCGGGATCTGCTCGCTCTTCGGCAGGATCGCCTCGGTGTTGGACAAGGCCACCGTGGCCGTGCCCCCTTCGTAGCGCTGGACGATGCCCGTGACGAGCTGGTCCTTCAGCTCGGAATACTCCTGATAGAGCTGATCGCGCTCGGCTTCGCGGATCTTCTGGATCATCACCTGCTTGGCCAACTGGGCCCCGATCCGTTCCGCCATCTCCTCTGGCGATAAAGGCTCCCCATTGTGGGTGCCAGTGATAGTGCCGTCCTCGCGGTTGATATGGACCTCGATCTCTTGGTCTTCGCCGTAATGCTTCTTGGCTGCGGAAACCAAGGCCGCCTCGATCCCTTTGAACAGGATCTCTTTGTCGATGTTTTTTTCGCGGTGGATCGCGTCGACGTTCCTCAGCAATTCGCTGGCGTTCATCGTCTTTCACTTCCCCCCACTCTGGAGCGGGGTAATCCGCTATCGTGTGCTCCCAACAAAAACGTAACCCACTCCGCCTGGCCTGTGCGGTCTCGGCCTTCCAGCATCGCGAGAACCGCTGCCGGAGGGTTACCCGTATTGGGGCATCGACGGGTAAGCCAAAAGTCGCAACAGGGCCACAACCAAGTGGGTTCTGCAATCCGGTAAGCTTACCTGTTAGCCAGGACCGTGTCAAGGCGGGCGGCCCAGAGGCAGGTAGCGAAAACATGGCATCGCTATTGTCCATTGGTGTGTTTTCTCACCGACCTTAATGGCCATAATCTGCGATCCTTTCCAACCGAAATAACGGAATTACGCCTTGGTGATAACCTGTTTGGCTACCCTTCGTACAGCCGGACCAAGAGACCGCTAGCCTGCCCTTGCGGTGTCACGTTCAGCTTGATGAAGCTGTTTCCCGGTTCCATTGACGGGTCCGTTGCCACCTGAACTGGGCATTCAGGGTCAGGGGTCTCATAGTTCAGTACGGGGAAAAGACGGCGGTGGGTCAAGCTCAGCAGGCTGGCGGCCAACTCCACCATCCCGCTTCCAGCCCCCAGGTTTCCGAAGGAGCTTTTGACGGCCACCACAGGGAGGGGCTGATTCCGTTGCCCGAAAACATGGTCGATAGCCCACGCCTCTTCCCGGTCACCGCTGCGGGTGGCCAGTCCGTGAGCGTTCAGGTGCCCCACCTCTTCGGGTTTCAGGCCGCTTTGGGCCAGAAGCCGGGCCAGCGTGTTTCGCACGGCCAGATCTCGGCGCGGCCGGAGTGGCGATTCGGCCACGCAGCTGGAGGCCTCGGCAATCAATTCGCCGTAGATAGTGGCCCCTCGGCGCTGAGCCGCACCCAGTTCTTCCAGGACCACGGCGCCGGCGCCTTCGCCCAGCACCATGCCCCGGCGCCGGCGGTCGAAGGGTCGGCTGGCCGCGGCCGGATCACCGTGGCCAGCGGCCACTTCCTCCTGTCGCACCGCCCGGATCACCCACATGGTCCCCAGCCGCGTACCGGTGGCCCCGCAGAGCATCACGTCTGCCCGCCCCTCGGCGATGATGTGAAAGGCTTCTCCCACGGCAATCCCGGGGCTGGCCTCCCGCTGAGTGACCGAATTGTTGGGCCCCCAGAACTGGTTGAAGATAGCCACGTGGCTGGCTGGCATGTTGGGCAAGTATTTCAGTAGCCAGAGGGGGGCAAGGTGCGGCATGCCTTGGGGTGCCCACCGCGAAAAGTGAAACTCGCCATGTTCATCCAGACACTCGAGGATCCCCTCGGTAAAGTCTTCCGGGGCCGTGAGCATCAGATCGCTGCCAAAGGAGACGCCCGTCCGTTCCGGGTCCAAACTGCCGGGCTGCAGTCCCGCATCCGTGAGAGCCCATTGGGCCGCGGCCACACCCATCTGGCATTCGCGGCACATTACCTTCAGATTCTTGCGAATCGCCTTTTTTTGGTCCTTGCTCAGCGGCCCAAAGTCGTCGATCACTCCGCGGAACTCCCGGGCCTCAGCGGCATAGTCCATGGGCAAGCAGCCATGGGGAACTACCGTCATCGGGCCGACGCCGCTGCGGCCGTCGACCAGGGCATTCCACAGGGCCTCCTTCGTATTGCCCAGCGGGCTGACGATCCCGATTCCCGTGATCACTACCCTGCGGGGTGTCCGGTTCATGCTCTTTCCCGCTCCGTCCACCAGCTTGACTCCGGGCTCCAACGGCCTGGTCAGGACCACTACAGACCACTCCGAGGGGTGGCCAGCGATCCGAGCCGAGACGGGCTGCCCGTACCCCGTCCACATCGTCCCCGTGCCCCGACCCATCCGTGACCGCCAACGCCAACCCCGCTGGGGTGAAGGCAAGCATTCTATCCAGCGGCGGGCCTGCCGTCGAGGCTCATTGCCCCGGGCTTTGCGGGATTGCGGGACGGAGCTGAGGGAATGGCTTTATGCGACCAACCCGGCCGGCCCTTACTCTCGATCCAGAGGCAGTGACACGCCTCCCGGTTGTCCCGGCCACGGCCGGGGGAATCCGGCTAACAGCTGGAGGTATCGCCACGGCACGAGGCGGGCTCAGTCCCGTTTGTTGTCGCCAGAACGCATCACACCGATACCGATCCGAGCTGTGCCGGCTGGGCCACACGGCCCGCCGGAAGTCGGCGCAGGGCGAGGAGGGCCACGGCGTTCACCGGGGGGATCAACGGAGGGGGGAAGGATCGCCACCGCCAGAGCCATGGAGGCAGTGTCGCGGCCGCTGGGCGCAGCCGGGGTGGCGGCAGGTGTGCTGTGTGGGTTGCTGAGTGGACTGAGCCCCGCTTGGGCGGCCCAACGGCCACCGTCCCCGGCAGCCGAAGCCGAAGAGGCACCTGAACCGCCGGCCATCGCGCCGGCCCCTTCCGTGCTCGA
>DQVB01000232.1 GCA_015661985.1 Planctomycetota bacterium
CGCCCAACTCCGCGTCGTCGCCAGCCAAACGCAAGGCCTCGGCCATCTCCGCCAGAGCCTCCTCCCGCCGACCCCGGTGCCACAACACCTCAGCGTACTGGCGCCGCGCGTCCGGATCCTCCGAACATGTCGCCACCGCCTCGGCCAAGAGCTCCTGGGCCCGGTCCCACTGGCCTTGCTCCATGGCCTTCAAGCCTTGCTGCGACAACCGCCGGCTGGCGGCCAGCGATTGGGAGACGGGAAATCGGCTGCCGGGCCATCGGCAACCAGCCAGCGCCAGGGCCAGACAAACCACGAACAGTACAATCCCAATGCCTCGGCCCAACGGCACGCCGGCCGCACTGCCAGCCCTCACGTGCCAGCCAGCCCTGCTGCGGTCGAACAACGAGTCTGTCCGCGAGCGCCCCACCTTGCCAATCCTTCGGAAAAACCGGCCCCGGACAAGTGTGTCCGGAGAGCGTCTGATCTTAAGTCATTTAGTGAGCGGAACTTTGCGCTGTTGAGTCAAGTTTTGTACAGGTTGTTGTACACTGCCTCACATGCGGCAGTTCGTCTGAGGCGCAGCCTCGCTGGAATCTTACTTCCTCGCACGAGTGCGCCGGGTACGGGCCTTTGGGCTACGAGTGACAGGCTCCAAGCCTATCCCACGTTACAGTTTTACTGGTTGCACGTGCGCGCCGGGCGCGCGTCTTTGGGTTGTGGGTGAGAGGCTGGAGGCCTGTCCCACGTTAAGATGAGTGGGCGGATCGTAACAAACAGCCCTTCGGCCAACCACCCCGGTTCCGCGAGCGATGGTTCCTTTGGCTTAATTAGAATCAACATGGGAGGGGTATCCTGGAAATCCTGACTGCTGCGCGGTATACAGCCTCTGAAGGCGGGGAGTGTCCAGCAGCGAGCTTGAGCGATGTGGGTGAGGAAACGGATCGACATAGGCGGGTTGGACATTGCCACGGGTCTGGTGCGTTGTGCGTTGCCGGCTGATCAGGGGCGGGTCACCGAGCGAGTGGCGCGGCTTTGGGCCCATGGCGATGACGTGCTGGTGTGTCTATCGGTCCGTACGGGTTTCGATCTGTTGCTCCAGGCCGTGCGATTCCCCCGGGGCAGTCATCTGCTGATGTCGGCGATCAATATCGGCGACATGGTGCGGATTGTGGAGCACCATGGGCTGGTACCGGTGCCGGTCGATGTGGAGCCATCGACGATGGCCCCGCGTGTGGGGGCGATGGCCCGGGCGATCACACCGGCGGCCCGGGGGTTGGTGGTGGCCCATTTGTTCGGCGGCCGGGTGGCCATGAGGCCCATCGCCGAGCTGGCCAGGCGGCACGGGCTGATGGTCATCGAGGACTGCGCCCAGGCCTTTGATGGGGGGTTCCGCGGGCATCCCGAGGCCGATGTGAGCATGTTCAGTTTCGGCCCAATCAAGACCTCCACGGCGCTGGGCGGGGCGGTGATCCGGGTTGGGGACCGCCAGCTGTTGGGGCGGATGCGGAGCCTTCACCAAGGCTATCCGTCGCAGACGCGGGTCATGTATCTGCGACGCCTGTTGAAGTACGTGGGCATCAAGGGGCTATCGACGCGGTTGACGTTGAGGGCAGTGGCCCAGCTGTTCACGTTGCTGAAGGTGGACTACGACCGGGTGGCAGGCAGTGCCGCTCGGGGCTTTGCCGGGCGGGACTTTTTCGATCGCATCCGGCGGCAACCCTCCCCGGTCCTGTTGGCCGTGCTGGAACGGCGCCTGCGACGGTTTGATGCCTTCCAGCTGTGCCTGCAACAACGGAAAGCGGCCCGGCTCCTGGAGCTGCTCGGCGACCATGTGGCTTGCCCGGGGGTGGCCAGCCAGCCTCATACGTTTTGGGTGTTTCCCATCCTGGTGGACAACCCCGCCGAGTTGGCCGGGCGGCTACGGGAGGCCGGTTTCGATGCCACCCGCCAGCACAGCTTGACCGTGATCCCAGCGCCGGCCGAAGGGCCCGCATGGGAGGCGAAAACGGCCTCTGCCATCATGGAGCGGATCGTCTACTTGCCCCTGTATCCCCAAATGCCCGACGTAGAAATCGAGCGCATGGCGCAGATCGTCACCCGCGCGGCACGACGGGCGGACCGGCGCTGCTTCGAGTCGCTTGCGGCGGGGGACGTCCCACGGGGGTAGCCGGGTACCGTGGGGCAATCGACCAGACAGTGGCCTCTCGGCCGTGGAGAGCCGAGCAAGTTGTTGTTCTTGTTGTTGTTGTTGTTCTCTTTGTAGTGCCCCCTTCAGGTCGTAGTGCCGCCTTCAGGCGGAATGGGTGCGCCGGCGCAGGGGGGGCGATCATTCCGCCTAGAGGCGGGACTGTGAAAGAACCGCTTCCGGGGGCTGTCACCCGGAAAGGGGCCGAAGTGAACCAACCCCGACTTTTCAACTGGCCAGGGTGGAGCCGGTGCGGAAGAGCCTCCGGCAGGTGACCGGCTGGGGACAGCCGGGCATGCGTCGGCCTACCGCTGCGAGGAAGTGTTTCCAGTGACCACTGAGGCCGGCTACCGCCGGAACCGCCCATGCCCATGAAGTGGCGCGCTGTCGGACGGTTACGGGAACCCTCGTGGCCGGAAATCAACGCGGTCGGATGGTCGTCGGCGGAGTATCCACGACGATCGGATGGGGGTTTTGCAAATAGTACAGGTGTCCGTCTTCGGCTCCGACCACCAGGTCGGGCACATGGTCACCGTCCCAATCGACCACGGCAGGGCTGGTGGTATGTCCCGCCAGCACTTGCTCGGCTACCGGCCCCATGTCTTCCAGGACATGAACCTCCTTCTGCGAGCGGACGCGTCGGAGGAAGTTGACCGAGCGGCTGTTGACCAGCAAGTCCAGCCCGCCATCGCCGTCCCAGTCGACACAGCACAGCTTGCGCCGTCCGCTCCGGCCGGCTCGTCCGTTATTGAGCTGCAAGGGCCCGTCGGAAGTGCCGGCACGCCGGTGGCGGGAGTCGTAGACGGCGCCGGTTTTTTCGCGGAAGACGCGCCGAGGCGGCATGAGCACCAAGCGCCCGGCGGTTCGTTTTCGTTCCAGCAGGGCCAAGTAGCCTTCGTGATCGAGCATCACCAGGTCGTTAAGCCCGTCGCCGGTGAAGTCCACGACCACGGGCGTGGTCCGCCACTGGCTGACCAGTTCGCCCTCGGCCGGGTCCCACCAATTCCAGGCCGGTTTGGGCGGCGGCCCGGGCCACTCGACCCGCACCGGCTGGGCAGCAGCCAGCCGAGGGCGGCCCGGGGTGCCCACGTTGCGGTACCAAATCACCTTGCCCCAGATCGAATTGACGACCAGGTCGGCCAGCCCGTCGTGATCCCAGTCAGCCACGCTCAGCGTGGTATAGCCCCACTTCGCTTCGCAAGGGCCTTGGATGGAACCGTTCGGGCCGGCTTGGATGCAGATCACTCGGCCATCGGCCTCCAGCAGCTTGGGAGCCGCCCAGCGTGGGGGGAAACCGCCGAGGTTTTCGATCCAACCGATCTGGCCGGCCGTGTTGCCACACACCAGGTCGTCGTCCCCGTCGTCGTCCCAGTCGAACCCTACGGGCGTGACCAGGGCCCCGAATTTCACCGCGTCCGCCTCCTGGCGGAAAAACCGCGGCGGAGCAAACTGGGGCAGGCCATCGACCAGCCGGCCGGTGTGCTCTACCAGCGCCACGCGGCCGTCCTCTTGGCCGACCACCAGATCCACGTCTCCATCGCCATCCCAGTCCACCGCCACGGGGACGATCATACACAAAGGCATGCGCAGCGGCTGGCCCGCGTGCTGCAGCAAGCGGCCCGCGGCGTATCGCGGCTGGGTCCGAGTGCCCACGTTTTCAAAGTACGTGAACTTGTCGACGAACTCGCCGCAGAGAAGATCCAAGTCACCGTCGCCGTCGAAATCCGCCAAGTTTGGCGAGGGCATCCCGTACACGTCCACAGGACGGCCCGCCGCTTCGATAGGCTTGGGCTTCGCATACTTCGGCTGGGCGGCTGTGCCCACATTGCGCAGCCAATAGACCATCCCGTGCAACGGCCCCCGGGTCCACCGGCCCTGATCGTCAAAGGCATCATCCCACCCGTAGTCGGTCCAGTCGCCGGCGCCCACCACCAGATCGACCAGACCGTCGCCGTCGTAGTCGACGTATTTCCACTGGTTGGCCCGTACTCGTCGCGGATGCACGTTGGGTCCCACAGGGAGTTTCTCCGGCCGATCGAAACCATTTTCCAGGAAGCCCAAGTACTCCCGACCCGGGACCAACACCCGCGGCCGTCCGTCCACGTAGGACACTTGGATGTTCGACATCCCCGGCCCGATGGCTTTGGCCGGTCTGAACACGGGCATCTTCCGTTGGCCGCCGGGGTTCTCGAACCAGTAGGTGCCCCGGAAAGGTACGTCGGGACAAGAGACGACCAAGTCCATGTCGCCGTCCGAGTCGTAGTCCATCGGCAAGGGCCATGCCCATAGCCCGACGCCCAGATCGACCACCAGCCCGGGGTGGTTGTACTTGAGTCGCTCCAAACCCTGGGAGCCGAACCCCGCCTGCCCCCCCTGCTGGCCCGCCAAGCTGTCCGAGGCGAAAAACCAACAGACCAGGCCCACCATCCACCACAGCCACCGCCAGCTGGCCTGGCACCACTGGCCCGGCTGACCCTCGCCGAGTTGCCTGCAGCTCAGCCCTTCGAGCCCGCTGGATCGCCGCAGCGCGAAGTGGAGACTTGATTGATCTTTGCTCATTGGAGTACCTCCCGTGTGGCGTCTTTTCCCCGAGAAACCCAATCCCGTGAGGAGACATGAGCAAGTGGCGGGACGCCTCGTTCTGCTGGTCCTGGGTCCAGTAAACGCTTATAGTGAACTTGAGGAAACCGTGCCAAGCGGCTCGCCCTTTGCCAGCCGCCCGATGCGTCAAACCGGGCCCTGGTGTCCGGCCGGTCCGTAAAGGTTACCAGGCCAGCCGAGTGGCCGCTAGTGCCAGCCGGCTTGCCGGCTTCGGGGCGGGTCCGGCGCCAGCCAGGCTACCAAACGGGCCAGGTCGGCTGGGGCACCCAGCGGCGGGCCGTACATGTGAATCAACCATGCCTCACCCTTTGGAACAGAAACTGGTTCTCATCCGTGCCCGAGTGCGCCGGCTGGTAGCCGTTTACGGCCTCAGTTGGCTGGTTGCGGTCACGCTGGCCACCGTTCTGATGCTGGGATTGGCGGACTACGTGTTTCGCTTCGAGGATCGGGGGCTTCGGGTCCTCGCCTGGCTGGCCATGCTGAGCGCTTTCGGTTGGACCGCGTACCGCCACCTCTACGTACCCCTGGCCGTGCGGTTGGGGGACGTGGAGATTGCCCGGCGGATCGAGCGGCGTTTCCCTCAGTTTCACGATGGATTGGCCAGTGCTGTGCAATTTGTCCGCCAGCCGGAGGACGATCCAACGGCTGGCTCCGTTGCGCTGCGCCGTGCTGTGGTTGCCCGGGTGGCGGCCGAGGCGGAGGGTCTTGATTTCGGCCAGGTCATCGAGCCGCGGCCGGTGTGGCGGGCGTTGGCAGCAGCAGCAGTCGCCGTGCTGCTGGCCGCATCGCTCGCCCTATGGGACCCCGGCTCGGCGCGCACGGCCCTCACGCGTCTGGCCAATCCCCTCAGCGACGTCACATGGCCTCAGCTCTACCACCTGATGGTCCGCAACCCCGTGGATCGGATCGCGCGGGGCGGGGATTTTGAAGTCATCGTAGTGGACCGCTACCGGCGCAAGCTGCCTCGGGAGGTGTACATCCATTATCGCTTCGAGAACCCGGACGGGACGGTCGCTGAGGAGACGCGGCCGATGCGGTTCACCGGCGAGGCGATGGTGGACCGCCGGGAGCAGGTGACGCGGAGTTTCTCGTATCGGGCCGAGGGGGGGGACGATCATTCGATGGGGTGGCACCGCGTGGAGGTGCTGGATCCGCCCGCGGTGGACCGGATCACCGTCACGGTGCGACCGCCTGAGTATACAGGTTGGCCGCCGGTGAGAAGCGATGGGCCCATTCGTGCCCTGGCGGGCAGCGGCGTGGAGATTGAAGCCCGAACGACCAAGCCGCTCCGCTCGGCCACCCTGTGCCTGGAAGACGGCCGGCGTCTGGCCGCGGCGGTCAGCGAAGACGGCTATCAATTCCGGTCCCCTCCGCCGGGGGGCGAGACGCTGGTGCTCGACCAGTCAGGCGCGTACTGGTTCGAGCTGATCGACCGCGATGGGCTTCCCGGCGGGCGCCAGCGATGGCCGATCCATGCCGTACCGGACAGCCCGCCCACGGTGCGGATCGACTCACCCACGGCCAACCTGTTCGTTACGCCTCAGGCCACAGTCCAGGTGGTGGTGGCGGCCAACGACGATTTGGCCCTCCGCCGGATCGTCCTGCGCGCGGCCCGCGGCGACCAAGTGGAAGATTCGGCCCACGCGATCCAGCTGTTCGCCGGCCCCGAGGGCCCGCCAGCGCGCCCCAGCGGCTTGGGGGCCCAGCGGACGGAGCCCGACCGGCGTGTGGTCAACTATGCCTGGGACCTGACCCCCTTCGACCTCCAGCCGGGTGACCGGGTGACGTTCGTGGCTACGGCCACCGACTATCGGCCCCAATCGGCCGATAGCGCCCCGCGGCGGCTGGTTGTAATCACTCCGGAGGAGCTGGCCGACCACATCGCCGCTCGCCAGTCGGCCGTTTTGAGCGAATTGGCCCGCGCACTGGAGATCCAACGGCAAAGCCGCAGCCGGGTGGCCGGGGCGGAAATCCGGTTGGACGAGACCGGGCGTCTCGACCAGCTCGATGTGGACCGCCTCCAAGGGGCCGAACTCAGCCAGCGCCAAGTGACACGCATCTTGACCAGTCCTAGCGACGGGGTGCCCATGCACATCCGCGGCTTGCTGGCCGACCTGGAGAACAACCACCTGGAAAGCCCTGACGTCCAGCGCCAAATGCACGAGCTTCTGGCCACGATCGAGGCGCTGAAAAAGGAACACTTGACGACCATCGCTCACCGACTCACCTCGGTCATTAAGGCGGCCCAGATCCTGCTGGACGGCTCGACGGGGGAGCCGGAAACGGAGCCTGGCCAACAGCAGCGGCCGGCGAGGCCGGACCCCACGGTGGCTCGGCCTTTGGCCGCCGCCGGGCAGCACCAGGATGCGGTGATCGCCACCTTGGAAGAGCTCTTGGGGCAGCTTTCGCGATGGGCCGATTACCGTCGCTTCCATCGCCACTTGAGCCAATTGCTGCGCGAGCAGGAGGCAGTAAGTGACCGGACCACCCAACTGGCTCGCAGCACGCTGGCCCAAGAGGTCGACGACTTGCCGCCCCATCAGGTAGCGGAACTGCGCACCGCTGCCCGTGACCAGCGGGAATTGGCCCGGCGGCTGGATCGAATCCTCCAAGAGATGAGTCAAGCCGTGGAGAAGATCCGCGACGTCGACCCGCTGGCCGCCGACAATATCGCCGATGCCGTATACGAAGCCCGGCAGCAGGCAGTCAGCGCCCAGATGCAGTCGGCCGGCTCCCACGTGGCAGCCAACCGGATGGGCCAGGCGATGCGTCTCCAGGAGACCGTGCGCGAGGGCCTTCGCCAGATGCTGGATATCCTGGCCAACCGCCGTGAGACCGAGCTGGAACGGCTGGTGGAAAAACTCCGCGAAGCCGAAGACCAGTTGGCCGAGCTGGCCGGACGAGAGGAAAAGCTGCGCGGGCAGGCCGAGGCGGCAGCCGACCAGGCCGATGAGCAGGCGCGACGGCGAAAGTTGGAGGAGCTGCGCGGCGAGCAGGAGCGGCTGCGTGAGGAGACCGAGCGCATGGCTCGGCAGCTGGAGCGGTTGATGGCAGACCGGGCCAGCCGGACCACGGCCC
>DQVB01000048.1 GCA_015661985.1 Planctomycetota bacterium
CCCAGCATGATGCGCCGCTTCACTTCGGCACCGAAGCCCTCGGCCCGGGTCTGGCGGTACATCCGCACCAACGCGCTGTCCAGCGATTCGGCCGCCGCGACGTCTCCAGCGGCGAGGAGGCCCTTGCGCTGGGAGGCCAACCCCTTGGCCATGGCCCGCACGTCGGTCCGGTAGCCGTAATGCACGCCGTCGTAACGGGCCAGGTTGCTGGACGCTTCGCAGGGGGCGATGATGTAGTAGGTGGCCACGGCATATCTGCTGTGGGGTAGCGAAACTTCGCGGACCGACGCGCCCCACCGGCGGAAGACCTCCACGGCCTCACGCACGGCGCGGGCCACCTGCTCGTCGAGCCCTTCGGCAAAATGCTCGCGCACCAAGCCGATCCGCAGCCCCTCCAGCGGCTGGCTGATCGTTTCCGTGTACGCCGGTACAGGGCGGTTGACGGACGTCGAGTCGCGTGGGTCGTGCCCGGCCAGCACTTCCAGCAGCAGAGCCACGTCCTCGGCCGTGCGCCCCAACGGCCCGACCTGGTCCAGACTGCTGGCGAAGGCCACCAGCCCATGCCGACTGACCCGCCCATAGGTGGGCTTCATCCCCGTCACGCCGCACAGCGCCGCTGGCTGTCGGATCGACCCGCCCGTGTCACTGCCCACCGACAACGGAGCCATCTGCGCCGCCACACAGGCTGCCGCCCCGCCGCTGGAACCGCCGGGGATCCGCTCCAGGTTCCACGGATTCCGCGTCAATTGGAAGGCCGAATTCTCCGTCGACCCCCCCATGGCAAATTCGTCCATGTTCGTCTTGCCCACCAGCACGGCGTCGGCCGCCCGCAGGGCCCGTACCACCGTGGCATCGTAAGGGGGGCGGAATCCCTCCAGCATCCGGGAAGCGCATGTGGTCACCTCGTCGCGGATGCAGAGCACATCCTTCACGGCCACCGGCAAGCCCGCCAACCGGCCCAACGGCTCCCCGGTGCGCCGTTTGCGATCCACCTCCGAGGCCCGCTCCAACGCTGCCTCGCGGTCCACCCGCAAGAACGCCCCGATCGACCCGTCGCAGCGGGCGATCCGGGCAAGAAAAGCCTCGGCCACTTCCACCGCCGTCACCGCGCCGGCGTCCAGCCGGGCCTTCAACTGCGTGGCCGTCAAACTGGTCAGGTCATCCTCAAACATCACTTCCCCGCGCCGGATCCGCCCGACCACCCCTCACCACCGCCCAACACCAGCGATCCACCCGCGCTGCGTCGCTCTGTCCTCCTAATCCCGCTCATCCCGGCAAGCCCGTCGTGCCGACCGGCCACATCCAAGCCGCTCTCACGGCTCCCCCAAAACCGCGGGCACCAAGTAACACTCTTCATCCCGGTGCGGCGCATTAGCCAGCGCCTCCTCACGAGCCAGCCCCGGTTCAACGCGGTCCTGGCGGAATACGTTGGACACCTCGATGGCATGAGCCATCGGCTCCACGCCCTCCGTGTTCACCTCGCCCAACAGGTCCATGTACTCCAGAATCCGGCCCAACTGCTGGGTCATCGCCTCCAGTTCCCTTTCCGACAGGAGCAAGCGAGCCAGCAAGGAGACCTTTTCCACTTCATCCCGAGTAATCTTCATTTCCCCACCCATCACCGGGCCCGAATCATTCGGACGGAGCACATCGCCGGGAATGGGCCCGGAGCCCGTCCGGTCAGACTGGCCCGCATTATTCATGACCTCGTAGGCCGCAGCGAGCAACCCCACCCACTGCCGGAACCTGGGTCGCCCGGCCAACGAGCAGACTGAAGCACAGTGTATGCCCCGTCGAATCGCGTTTGCGCTGTTGCGGCAACACCTTGCACGACCTTGTTCCGGCCTGCGTGAATAGTCCGGGCTAGCCAACCGGTGGCGATGAGCCCGCTTGCCGATCACCCGCCAGCGGCCGCGCACAAGCCCACTCAGCGGGAAGCCAGACAACGTCGTGCTCGCCGGTCACCACCAAGCCCTAGCCCCCGTCCTGTCCGATCAGCTATCACCCAGAACACCCCAAGAGCCATTCATCCAGTGACCCGGGTGGGGCGCCTGCTCGACCCGCCGTGGCGTGATTCACGCCGACCCCGCAGGAAAGGCCGCCGACTACACCGGAAGCTACTCCTTCTTTTTCTTCTTGCTCTTGCCTTTGCCCTTCAACTGCTGTGCCAACAACTTGTCGACCTCCTCGCTCGAGGGCAACTGGAAGGGAGCCCGCCGCACAACCTTGGTGACCGCCCCGCTGCGAATGCACCGGGCACAAACCCGCATTGTCTTGTGTGTCCCGTTGGGGGTAGTGACGCGCACATTCTGCAGATTCGGCTTGAACTGACGCCGCGAGATCCCCGTGACCTTCGTGCCCACACCACCGAGGTACTTAGGCTTACCCCGATGGGCCACTCGGTTGCCCACGGACGTCTTTTTCCCACAGACTTCGCAGACGCGAGCCATTAGCTTACTCCCACTCGACAAAGGGCCTCTTTCGGCTGGACAAACCCTTTACTATACCGCTGGCGGCGGTCCGTACAAGGCGGACCGGGAGCCCGCCCGGGCGTGGTTGGGGCGTGGCCGGCATCTCCGCGCGGGCATCCGGCCTGCGGGCGAAGGTTTGGCTGTACCCGAATTGGCTTTCTTGTTCCCCTGTACCCCCGCCGCGATCGGGTTTTCCGCTACCGGTTTGGTCATCGCCCCCCTCACCTGGTCTGTGGCTGGCGGGTGACCACCAGCTGGCCCTCGTCGGCGTCCACCACCACCCGATCGCCCGTGCGGATCAGCTGGAAAGGATCGCCCTCGACGTCGGTGACCAGCGGAATCCGGTTGACGACGCAGGCCAGTGCGGCCAGGGCGTCCACCTGGGTGTTGACCAGGGCCACCGGCGCCTGGCCTGCGTCATGGGCCAGGCCCATCACCAGCGGGGTAGCGGACGATCCTTTGGTGGACTGGATGATGAGCACCTTGCCCCCCAGGGTTCGGCCGGCCAGCGGGTGGTCGGCGGCGATGACTCGCCCGGTCAGTGGATCCACTTCACCCCAGAACGAGAGAGTACCTGGGGCGACCAGCGCTTCGCCTTCAGCGCAGCCTCGGACCACCCCGCGACATCGCAAGACCACTTCCTCCGGCACTTCTCGGCTCCTCCGCTTGTTGCCGGCCCTCTGCCGCGAGAGGACCGGCAAGGCCCCGCTCGGTGTTCAACGCCGCCTATTTCAACACGTTCTGAAAAGCTTCCAGGAGCCGATCCACGTTTTCCGGCCGGGCGGTATGACCCATCAGGCCGATCCGCCAGATTCTGCCGGCCAGCGGTCCCAGGCCCGCGCCCATTTCGATGTTATGTTCTTCCAACAGCCGCCGCCGCACGGTCGCCTCGTCCACACCTTCCGGGACGCATACCGCATTGAGCATGGGGAGGCGGCTTTCAGGGGCGACGAGCATCTCCAGTCCCAGTGGCGCCAAGCCCTCGACCAATCGCTCGTGGGCCTGGCGGTGTCGGGCGTAAACCTGATCCAGCCCTTCCTCGAGGATCACACGCAGGGCCTGGTCCAAGGCGTAGAGCATGTTCACCGGGGCTGTGTGGTGATAGACTCGCTTGGCGCCGTCCCAGTATTGGATGATCATCGTCAGATCAAGGTACCAGTTGGGCACTTTCGAGCGGCGCGATCGGAGTTTCTGGACCGCCCGGGCGCTGAAACTAACCGGTGCCAAGCCGGGCGGACAGGAAAGGCATTTCTGCGTACCGCTATACATCACGTCGCATCCCCACTGGTCCATGGTGACGGGCATGCCGCCCAGGCTGGTCACCGTATCGACCAGGAACAGGGCATCCGTCTGTCGCACCAGCTGGCCGATTTCCGCCACGGGATTGCACACGCCCGTGGACGTTTCGGCATGGACGACGGCCACCAGGTTGTAGGGCTTTTCGCCCAGTTTTTCCTGGACGGCTTCCACCAAGACCGGCTTGCCCCAGGCGAACTCGAGTGTATCCACTTCGGCTCCCAGGCGTGTGGCCACGTCGGTCATCCGTTGGCCGAACACCCCGTTGACCAGCACCAACACGGGGTCGCCCCGTTCGACGAGATTCACGAAACACGTCTCCATCCCGGCCGAGCCCGTGCCGCTGACAGGGATCGTCAGCTCGTTGGTCGTCCCCATCACCTGGCGCAACAGGCCTTTGATTTCGTCCATCACGGAAATGAACCGCGGGTCCATATGCCCGATGGTAGGCCGGGACAGAGCCCGGTAGACGGCCGGCGGCACGCACGACGGGCCGGGACCCATGAGCAGTACTTCGGGCAACTGGTCGAGCAGATGAGTCATGATGCGATCCGTTCCTCCTGTAATTGCTTGGGAATGTGCTTGCGGGTGCCTCTGGACGGGCGCTCATGCCCCGGGGCCGGCCTTCGAGCGACCCAGGAAAAAGTCCATCAGTTCCCAGCCTTGTTCGAAGACCAGTTCCGATCGTGCTGCGGTGGGATCATCCAAGCGGGTCGCTTCGTCCGGCTCGATCCCGGCGCCGGCCATGGCCAGCGGCACATAGCCATGGCTGTGCGTCTTCGTGCGCAAGGCCGTGGGGTGGTCGGGGGAAACCAGGATCCGATGATCCCCGTGTCGCCTGAGCGCCGCATACACCGGGCCTACGATATGGCGATCGATCTGCTCGATGGCCTGGACCTTGGCCGCGGCGTCTCCCTCGTGGGACGCCTCGTCCGGCGCCTCGACATGGACACACACCAGGTCCACTTGTTCGAGCGCCTCCACGGCGTAGCGTCCTTTGGCGGCGTAGTCGGTATCCAGGTACGCCGTGGCGCCCGGCACGTCGATGCGCCGCCACCCGACCAGCGCGGCCAGCCCGCGGAGCAGGTCCACGGCGGTGATCATCGCTCCTTGACAGCCGAACCGCTGGGCGAAGGACTCCAGCTGCGGAGTGCGGCCCAGTCCCCACAGCCAAATGTTCGTGGCCGGCAGCCTGCCCGCTCGCCGGCGAGCCTCGTTCACCGGATGGCGGGCAAAGAGTTCCACCGAATCACTCATCAGTCGACTCAACAAGTCACTGCCGGGACCGCGGGGATAGTCATCCAGCACCGGTTTGTCGGTCAGATCATGGGGAGGGGTCGTCCGTGTATCGGGCGAGAACGGAGGCGGTTCATCGCCGGCGCGGTAGACCATCAGGTTCCGGTAACTGACACCCGAATAGAACTGGATCCGGTCGTTGCCCAGTTCTTCCTGCACGGTGGCCATCAGTCGGCTTGCTTCTTCGGTGGAGATATGTCCCGCGGTGAAGTCGCGCATGATCTGGTCTTCGATGGTCACCAGGTTGCAGCGGGCGGCCCAATCCTCCGGGCCCAGCTGGATGCCTTGGGCGGCAGCCTCCAGGGGCGCCCGGCCGGTGAAGTGCTCCAGCGGGTTGTAACCCAGGAGGCTCAGGTTGGCCACGTCCGAGCCTGGGGGAAGGGAGATGGGGACGTTGTTCGACCGGCCCACTACGCCCGCGGCTGCTACACGGTCCATGGCGGGCACATGGGCGGCTTCCAGCGGCGTCTTGCCGCCCAGCGATTCCTGCGGCTCGTCGGCCGCGCCATCCGGGATGATGATCGCGTACTTCATCGGCCTTCCTAGCGCTCTTGCATCTGGGGCTGGCCGCGCACCCGGAGTCGCACGCTGCCTGCGCGCACACACGACAGTTTTCCGATGGCCTCCATGGCTTCGTCCATGGCCCCCTCGGGCGCCCGGTGCGTCATGATCACCAGGGGTACCACGCCCTGGCCTTCCTCCTCGGCCTCCTGCTGGATGACCGAAGCGATGGAGATCCGGTGGCGGCCCAGGATACCGGCGATTTCGGCCAGCACGCCGGGGCGGTCCTCCACGGGGAAACGCAAGTAGAAGCGGCCGGGGATCTTGGCCGGATCGCGTACGGTCACCGGCGCTTCGCGCGCCTCGGACCACAGGTCCAGGGTCTGGAACGTGATCCGAGCCCGGCCCACCACCGTGTCGATCAGGTCGGCCACCACGGCTGAGGCGGTAGGCATCTGGCCGGCTCCCAACCCGTGGAAGAAAACCCGTCCCACCGCGTCGCCGACCACGGAGATGGCGTTGAAGGCCCCACGCACTTCGGCCAACGGCCGGCCCTGGCGAACCAACGTGGGCGACACATACAGTTCCAGTCCCTCCGGAACGAGCTCGGCGACGGCCAGCAGCTTGATGCGATAACCCAACTGGGCCGCATAGCGCAGGTCGGCCAGCTGGACCGTGTCGATGCCTACGCGGGGGATCTGCTTCCAGTCGACCCGGGCCCCGAAGGCCAAGTGGGCCAGGATGGCCAGCTTCTGCGCCGCGTCGGTGCCGTCGACGTCCATCGTCGGATCCGCTTCGGCATAGCCCAACCGCTGGGCCTCACGCACCGCCGTGGCGTAGTCGCGCCCCTGCTCCTCCATCTGCGTAAGGATGTAATTGCTCGTGCCGTTCAGGATCGCGTGGATCGACTCGATCCGGTTGGCAGTCAAGCATTCACCGATGGCCGCAATGATCGGCACTCCCCCGGCCACCGACGCCTCGAAGGAGATCGACCGGCCCAGCTCCCTGGCTCGATCGAACAACTCCGGACCGTGCTCGGCCAACAGGGCCTTGTTGGCCGTAATCACGTCCTTGCCGCTGTCCAACAGCCGCAACATGATCGAGCGGGCCGGCTCCAAACCGCCGATGAGCTGCACCACGGCCACGATCTCCGGGTCGTCGGTCACCCGAGACAGATCGTCGGTCAGTAGCCCCTCCGGCAGCGTCACATTGCGAGAACGCCCCAAGTCGGGATCCACGACACAAGCCAGTTCGATCCGCCTGCCCGCGTGCCGGGCAATGCGGTCGGCGCTTTCCAATAACAGCCGGGCAACCCCCGAGCCAATGGTCCCAAACCCGACGATGGCTACCTTGGCACTCTGCATGGTGAGCTTCAAACGGCCTCCAGCGGCAAACAGACGACACGTGGCCCGTCTGGCGGGACGCGGCTTCGGGGTCGATCCAAATCGAGGGCCGGCCTTCGGCGCGCCGTGCCCCCTGTCACAGACAAAGGGGCTCGCCTCTTGGAGCCGGGCACAAGCTGGTATGGTAGGCCACTTGCCGGAATGCGGTCAAGCGGCCCAGGGCCAGGGCGGCCGGCACGATGGCTGCGCCGGACGGCGGCCGCTCGACCCGGCAGACGAAGCTACCGGCTGGGACCGCTTGAACCGCTCGGTCGAGACGCGATACTAGTGGGACTTGCCGTGTCGGCTGCCCAGGCCGCGGGCAGCGGGAGAACGTCCACTGCCGTTGAACCCGGCTGATCCGACTGATCGGACCGATCCGCCCCGTGAGCCCGATTCTGCCCAGGTTGCGCCCGGCGAAGAAAGGCCCGCTGCAGCCGCGCAGGCCGTTGCCGGATGCCCAATCCACAGAGGACAAGCGATGGAACCGGACGCCCAGGCCTTTTTGGAACGGATCTTGGAGACCCCCAGTCCATCCGGGTACGAAAGCCCGCTGCAGGAAATCGTGCGCGTCTACGCCTCGGATTTCGCCGATGAGGTGTCGACCGATGTCCATGGCAACGTGATGGCGGTGAAGAATCCCGACGCGCCTGTGCGTGTCATGCTGGCAGGCCACTGCGACCAGATCGGCCTGGTGGTCGGCTATGTCGACAACGAAGGGTTCCTGTACATTCAGCAGGTGGGCGGATGGGAACCATTGATCCTGGTTGGCCAACGCATGACCGTGTGGACGGCCGACGGACCGGTGCCCGCGGTGATCGGGCGCAAACCGATCCACCTGTTGACCGACGAGGAGAAGAAGCAGGTGCCCAAGTTGAAAGACTTGTGGCTGGACATCGGGGCCAAGGACAAGGAAGAAGCCGAGTCGATCGTGCGGATCGGGGACCCGGTAACCGTCGAGTTGGGTTACCGCGAGCTGCGCAACGGGCTGGCCGTCTCCTCGGCCATGGACGACAAAACGGGGCTGTGGGTGGTGATGGAGGCCCTGCGGCGAGCGGATCCCGAAAAGCTGGATTGCAGCCTGTACGCCGTGTCCACGGTGCAGGAAGAAGTGGGTCTGCGAGGGGCGCGAACCAGTGCCTTCGGGATCGACCCGCATGTGGGCGTCGCTGTGGATGTGACCCATGCCACCGATTGTCCGGGGGTGGAGAAAAAGCAGGAGGGCGACATCCGTCTGGGCGGCGGGCCCGTGATCTATCGCGGTCCGAACATGAATCCGAAGGTGGTCGAGCAGCTCGTTGCGGCCGCCGATGAGCTGGACATCCCGCACCAGATGGCCGCCAGCGGCCGGCCCCCGGGGACCGATGCCAACGCCATCCAAATCAGCCGCAGCGGCGTGGCCACCGGATTGGTGAGCATCCCGAACCGCTACATGCACAGCCCCGTCGAAGTGGTCTCGTTGGAAGACATGGACCGGGCGGCCGATCTGCTGGCCCGATTTGCCGAGTCGCTCCACGGGGAGGCCGATTTCACGCCGTAGGCGAGCGCTGAGGCATGCACAGCGGGTCCTCGGCTGGGCCGCCAAGCTCAATCGCGGCGTGGCGGTGGGACGAAGCGGTACGTCCCTCCGTTCTGATCGGCGATACGCTTGAGCAACTCTTGGCCACTGCGGCTGAAGAACCCAATCGTGTGCACGGCCACCTTGGGTACCAGCCGTTCGGTGAAGTCCTCGCGCACGCGGTTGTGCTCCTCCAGGAACTCCTCGGTCCGGTCGCTGAAACGGCCGTCGCTCAGGAGGAAGATCGCATCAGGCCGGAAGGCCAGGGCCAGTTGCAGCGCCTCGTACGGCCCGGCGCCCGGCTCCAACTGGTATGACTGGAGCCAGCGGATCAGCCGGGCGATGTTCTGCTCGGTGGGCGGCAGCGGGAACGGCGCGGGCTGCGGGGCGCCGAACATGGGGTGACAGTTCTCAGCAAAGAGGATGACGTAGAACCGCTGGTTCTTTGTCAAGCGCCGTACAGCCGAAACCAGTTCGTAAGTACAGGCCTTCCAGCGATCGCCCTTCATGCTGCGCGAGCCGTCTACCACGAAGACAAATCGCTGCCCTCCGGCTTGAACGCCGAAGAATTGGGCCGAACCGCGGGACTGACCGATCGGGTCGAACCCTTGGCCGCTCTTTTCCGCCAAATCGGCCAAGCTCAACACGGACGATTCTCTCGGGGGAATGCCCTCCGACTGGCCCGCCGCCTGCTCGGTCGCCAAGGGCCCCAAATCAATCGCAGCTGGATTGCTCACCGGCTCCGAAATGGAGGGGATCGCTTGGTCCAGCGGCTCCACCACGGAAAGCTCGGCCGACAGCTGCTCCAACTGTTCCACCGGTTCGGCATCGGCCACGGCGGCGGTGACCAGCGTGGGGGGCACCTGGTCGGAGAAGCTCAAGCTGACCAGGGCCAAGAGGATGGCCAAGGCCAGGTGCACCAAGGCGCTCAAAGCCGGCCCAAAGGCCCGTCGAAGTAGCTTTCGCTTCGGTTCTGCCGCACGGTCAGCCAACTGGAACTCTTCCACCGGCACGCTCGCCGCTGCCGGGGACGGG
>DQVB01000650.1 GCA_015661985.1 Planctomycetota bacterium
ATGCTGCAGCCTGTAACGGTGACCGCCTGACGGGTGACAGGCGTCCAGCCTGTCACCCACAACTCAAAAGATGCGCGCACGTGGCACACATGCCCGAGGAGTAAAACTCTAACGGCCAGGAAAACCGCAACATCGCACAGTAAACAGTAATACGAGGAGCGAACATGATGTCAGACCGGATTCCCATGACCCGGGCCGGCTATGACAAGCGCAAGGCAGAGTTGGAACACCTCCAGAACGTGGAAATGCCCAAGATCGAAGAGCGGATCGGCCGCGCCCGCGAAGAGGGGGATTTGACTGAGAACGCTGAGTACCAATACGCCAAGGAGAGCCAAGGGCTGCTGCAGGCCAAGATCAACCGGCTGCGCGACGAGCTGTCCCGGGCTGTGTTGATTGACCCTTCGCGAGTGGCGAAGGATGAGGTGGCGTTCGGGGCTACGGTGCGCGTGCGAGACCTGGATCTGGACGAAGAGGAGGAGTTCACGCTGGTCGGGGCGGGCGAAGAAGACTATGCGGCGGGCAAGATCCTGGTGACCAGCCCGCTGGCCCAAGGGCTGTTGGGCCACAAGGTCGGCCAGCGGGTGGAGATCGAAGTGCCGGCGGGGACCACTCGCTTCGAGATCCTCGAAATCCGCTACGACCAGCTGTGAACGTCGGGCCCGGCCCGTCCCCCGGGCCTCGGATGCCCCTGGTGCTGTCCCCTTCTGAAACGAGCGGCCGAAGGTGGCGTGGAAGAGCTGCCGGAAATTGCAATCCTCTACCAGTCGGACCCCTGCCTGGTGGTCAACAAACCGGCGGGACTGTCTACCCAGGCGCCCCCGGGGATCGACAGCCTCGAGGTGCGGCTGCGCCGGCTGTTGGCCAACCGCAAGACCGTTGCTGGCGAGGTCTACCTGGGCATACCCCATCGTCTGGATCGCCCCGCCTCAGGAGCTATTCTGTTTGCCCGCCGCCCCCTGGCTGCCAAGCGGTTGGCCCGCCAGTTCGAAAAGCGGCGCGTCGCCAAGTGCTATTGGGTGTTGGTCGAGGGCCACGTCCAGCCTCCCCATGGCACGTGGGAAGACCACCTGCGCAAGATCCCCGGGGTGGCTCGGGCTGAGGTAGTCCAGGCGGATCACCCCGAGGGGCGTCGGGCGGTGTTACACTACCGCGTGCTGGACCGAAGGAGTTGGGGTTCGTGGCTGGAAGTCGACCTGGAAACGGGCCGCACACACCAAATCCGCGTGCAGGCCGCTTCCCGAGGCCACCCGGTCCTGGGCGACTGGCAGTACGGGGCTCAAACGCCCTTCGGCCCACAGCCCGACGACCTGCGGCTGCGCGCCATTGCCCTGCATGCCCGCAGCCTCAGCTTCCGGCATCCGCGCACCGGCCAAATCGTATCAGTGACGGCCCCCGTCTGGGAGGCGTGGGAGCTGATGGGCATCCGCAACGCGGCAGACTAGCCCGGACTATTCACGCAGGCCGGAACAAGGCCGCCCGAAGTGTTGCCGGAACAGCGCAAAGGCGATTCGACGTGGCATACACTCTGCTCCGGTCTTCTCTGGCCCAGCGCCCCAAGCTCCGGCAGAGGCTGTGGCTGCTCGTTCCGGCCTACGAGGTCATGAACAATCCGGGATAGCTGAACAGCGCCACTTTTGCAGCTTGGCGCTCGGAGCCGAGTATGTTTCGCCAGATCACTGTGCGCGATTCCGCGCCGCCAGTAACGACAAATCCGAATGTCTAAATGCGAATATCGAAACCAATCCGGTAAGACTTCAGCCGTCTGAAGCCCTTTTTCGGCTTGGGAACTGGAGGGAGTCTTCCGCTGGCAGGGTATGCCGCCAGGGCGGCGACCGCCGTTCGGATCGGACCATGACCGCGTTGTTTCGTATGGTAAGGAAACCAGAAATCCGACGCTGCTGACGGCGGCGACGGCCGCGGATCGTGACCGCGTCGTTCGAGGGTGCGGAAGATCGACATCGAGACGGCCTGGCAGTCGGCGCCACGGGCGCTGCGGTTGTCGTAGCTGTTCTTGCCAATGATCACCGCCGGTCGGATCGCCCGCTCCGCCCCATTGTTCCCGAAAGGAATCCCTTGCTGGTCGAGAAAGGTGAACAAGTGGCTGCGACGACGCCGAAGCCGTTTCACCAGACGCTTCGCGTGAGCGTCCTTCCGCGGCGTGGCGGTCCGTTGTTCCAGGCGCATCTCCAGACGCCGCCGCGACGCGTGCGTCGCTTCCGACCACTGGCCCCGCCGCCGCCACAGCCGCATGGCGTGGCCCAACAGACGCCGCAGATTCTTGGCAAACGCGGGCCAGTCCGCTTCCGGCGACTTGTCGTTCTCCCTCTGTTCCAACTCGCCAAAAAGTTCTCCCTGTGTTCCAACTGGCGAGAAAGATGCACCAGGCACGCGTGCCGCAGCACGCAGACCACCGCGTTGTAAGCGCCCCAAGAGTCGTTCACCAACGTCCCCAGGAATTCCTCGACGAAAAACTTCAGAAGCGCCGGAGAGCCGCGGGATCGATCATGTCGTACGTCAAATCCGACGTTGTGAAACACCACAACCAGTGCGTCTTTCCGTCGACCCGCCAACCGCTTTCGCCGGCGTGCCGGGCGTCTGGTGCGACTCCGCCGCCGTCTTGCCCTGCTGTCCGGCCAGCCCCTTGCTCAACTCGAACAACACAAAAACGACCGCCTCCTCGCCCCGGGCAACGATCTCCCGCGCGTGCCCCTCGCTGAGCGGAATCACCCGAGGAACATCGACCGTCGCTTCCGCCAGTATTTCCGTACAACTCGCCATGCCCAATACACATGACCGAAAACCCAAAATCATCCAAGACCAGTCTGGGATGGCTGAACTCTTACGAATATGACAGCACGGGCACGTTGACCGCGGTGGTGCTGCCCGAGGTGCTCGATCCGGAGACGGGCACGCGAGTGCGCCCGCGGTACGAATACGAATACGAGTACGACCAGTACGGCAACCTGGCGCTGATCCGGGACGCGAAGGGACGGGAGACGGCGCTGACGCACAACGAACACGGCCGGCGCTTGACACGCACGCTGCCGCGGGGGCAAACTGAAGAGTACCAATACAACACCTCCGGCCAAGAGGTGCTGAACGTGGCGTTCGAGGGCGTGGTGACCGAATCGGTGTACGACAACACGGCCACCGGCGCGGGCCGGCTGGCCGAGCCGCGCCTTTTCACCGACCTGGACCTGAGCCAATACGCCGCCGCCACGGCCGACGAAAAGTTCACGCACGCCTACGACCAGAACGGCCGCCTCTCGACCGAAGAGCTCGACTCGGACAACAACGGCACGCTCGATCAGACCACCACCTACACCTGGAACCAGACCCAATTAGCCGGCAAGACCGTCACCGACTCTGCGTGCTCTGTCCCCTCTGTGCCCTCTGTGGCCAACTACTCCCACAATTTCCAGGCAAGGCTGTCGCAGGTTCAAATCGACTCCGACGGCGACGGCACCACCGACACGACCACGAGCTACGAATACAACGACCGCGGCATCCGCATCTGCAAAACC
>DQVB01000227.1 GCA_015661985.1 Planctomycetota bacterium
CGAGAGGCAGTCGGTAGCGACCAGCACGCGGGGCTGGTCCGGGTCGATGGCGTCGATCATCGCCCGGCGCTCCTCGTCGCCGATCCGCCCGCTGATGGCAGTCACTTGGACCCGTTCGGGCAAGGTCTGCCGCAGGCCATCGGCCACGTAGTCGGCGGTGGCCACGTAGCGGCACCAGACGATCGGATGAAACCCGTCCCGGATCAGTTTGTGGACGACTTTGGCGCAGCGGGCCAGTTTCGTGTCGTCGGGGGAATAGCGTATTGCCAGAGCGAGTTTTTCGAGCTGTCGGAGTCGGCGTCGGTCGCGGTCGGGGATATCCGCTTCGGTGCGTCGGATCGGGGGCGTGGGAGTTTCGTCGTCGGTCACGTCATGTGTTGCCTCAAAGACGAACGGTTCGTACCGGGCTTCTTCGCCGAGTTCCGGGCTTTCGGTGGCGTCGGCATCGCCGGCGCGTTTGGCCAGGGCGGCCGCGGCTGCCGCCGGGCTGGACATGACGCAGCGCAGAAGGGCCAGGGCCCCCCAGTAGCGGACACGCCGGCGCCGCTGTTCCAGCCGCTCGCCCGTCTGGATCAGTTCGCTGCAGAACTTGTAAGTCTGATCAAACAGTTTGCGATAGGCGTCCGACAGTTTGTAGGTCTCATCGACGCTTTCTCGTTCGGGAAAGCACGGCTCGTCTTCCCAATCGTGCTCGATGTCGCGGCGGGTGCGTTGGACGAAATGCCGAGCCAGCTCGATCCGCTCGGGCTCTCTCAGGCGTCCGATCTCCCAGTCGCGAAAGGCGGGGCGCAGCAGGCCGAGCAAGGAGCGAAAACCCGCCTCGATGCCGCTGTGGGGCGTGGCGGTGAGCAGAATCAGGTGCCGCCTTTCGTTCCGGGCCAGGTCGCAGAGCAACTGATGCCGCTGCTGCTGGCTCTTGTTGCGTTCCGAGGCCTCGGCGGCCCCGTGCGCTTCGTCCACGATCACCAGCTCCGGGCAGAAGTGGAGGAACTGGTGCTTGTTCCGGTCGCTCTTGACCCAGTCGATGCTGATGACCTGGATCGGGTAATGCTCGTAGATGATCCGATCACGCGGCTTCTGGCGTTCCAGCCGGCCGATGGTGCTCGAGCGGATGACGACCGGCTCCAAGTTGAACTTCTCGCGCAGTTCACCTTGCCACTGATCGCAGAGGTACGGCGGGCACAGCACGGCCAGGCGCTGCACTTCACCGCGGTCGATCAGCTCGCGGGCCACGAGCAGCGCTTCGATCGTTTTGCCGACACCCACATCGTCGGCGATGAACAGGCGCACGGGGTCGAGCCGCAGGGCCATGAGCAGGGGCACGAACTGGTAGACACGCGGGCGAATGGATATCCTGCCGAGCGACCGCAGCGGCGCCGCTCCCTCGCGCAGCATCAGCCGCCCCGCCTGCCAAAGCAGATGGGCGCTGGCGGCATCGGAAACATCGTCGGCCGACGGTGCGGGGAATGCCGACGGCTCCAGCCGCTCGTCGGGCAGAGCGTGCTGGATGATGTTGGTCAGCGCCTTGTGCACGGCGACGACCCGGTCGCCCCCGCCAGCCAGCGGTCTCAAACGAAACAGGTTCTGGTCGTCGCTGGGCAAAACGACCCAGTCCCGGCCGCGACAGCGTACAATCGTTCCGACTTGCATGTGAGAAACTCCGGATGGTTGGCCACCGAAAGGGCGGCCTCCTCTTCGGCTTTCTGCACCGACACGTCAAACTCGCCACCGGCCGAATTCGACCGCTGCCGGACAGCCACCTTGCCGCGCGGGGGCAGCCCGGCCGCCAGCCCGTTCCAGCCCAGCCGGAACGGCTAGCCCGAACGGGCTTCGGGCTCACCCAAACGCATGAATGCTACGTCCTCTCAACGGCCATTTCAAGCCCCGGGACGCATACCCGTATTCACCCCGCCCGGCTCGCCCCCCTGCACGCAAGTGCTTTGGCATGAGCGGGTTGCCCGATCATTCCCCGCAGACTCTGCCCTCGGTGCGGCGGTCCGTCACGGCTGCCGACACGCCTGCCGATCGTCGCGAAGAGTCTTCGCTGCGATCGGCTCAAACCGCCACGGCGCCGCCAACGGTCCCGCGCTCCCAAATGCGCTTGCCATGCGATCTGGGAAAGCACGCCAATGTGTTCTACTCTCTTCTGGACGAGGCCGATGGTTTTGGATTGTGTCAGTCACTGATACATGAAGCAGAGGAAGTCTGCTCATCGGCTTCGGTTTGTGCCTTGCTCGACAGGTGATGGTTGCAGCCGCAGGGTGACGCCACAGTGCGACTATCGGCCTTGCGGTCCGGATGAATTTGGCGGATCGCAATTCGCCCCAGGTCGTCGCCGCATTGCCGGAAAGCTCCGATGAGTGAGTTCAAGCTTTGGTCTGTCGAGGGCTCAGGACAAAACATCTGGGCAAGGCCGATGGAGAGCGTGCGCAGCAAGGAGACGGAGCGGACGCTCGAAGGACTGCGGGTCAGCTCCAGGGACCTGCTTATGGCGAGTCCTCGGCTGAGCGGCCGGCAGCTTCCAACAGACCCAGGTTCGGTCGACCTTCTCGGAGCCGACCCAACCGGCCGGCTTGTTGTGTCCCTTTTTGAGCTCAGATCGCTGGCCACGCAAGATGGCTTACTCTTTCAGCCTTCACGAGAAGACCGCGGACGGAAGGCCCGCCTTTTGCGCATGCGTGACGCTCCATCTCAATCAGAGGAAGCCGGAGGATTGATGCTCGTATTGACGCCCAGGGCTGCGAACGCGACTGGGGAGGCAATCGACGCGTTGTGCAGCCAAGCCCTGCGCGCAATCAAGCAGAAAGACGGACACAGTGCCCTCGAACCGATTTCCGCAAAGCCGGATTGGGACTCGCTTTCCTAACGTGGTACAGGCTTCCAGCCTGTCACCCACAACCCAGAAGATGCGCGCAGGTGGCGCGCCATGTGCGAGCAGTAACACTGCAATATCTGGATAGACTCCTGGCATCCATCATGGACGGATGGAAGAGCAGGGCCGTTGAGTCTCGGGAGGCCGAGGTGGGGCCATAGGCAGACGCAAGACCGCCTAACAGCATGGCGCACAAAGCTATAAGCGAAAGCTGTGTTCTGGAAGTATGGGAAAAGGCGGCGTACTCCTGCTTGGTTTGAATGGTTCAGTTCAACGAGCAGGCCCGACGAGGGCCAAGGAGTACGCCACCATGAGAAAGGTTACAACAGGACAACCCCCACGTCCAGAGGCCGAA
>DQVB01000008.1 GCA_015661985.1 Planctomycetota bacterium
CCCCCGGACCGATGTCCGGGTAGTTTTCGGATTCTGCGTCGGTGATCACCACCGTGCGGGTCGTGATGGTCAGTTTCCCGCCCAAGGGCATGGCGTCCCGGGCGTTGATGCAAAGGTTCAACAACACCTGCTGGAGCGACCCGGGATCGGCATAGACCGGACAGACGTCTTCGCCCAAGTGCGCTTCCACATCGATATGCTCGCCGATCAGCGGCCGGAGCATCTTGATCACGATTCGCACCGTGTCGTTCAGGTTGAGATGCTCCCGCTCCAAGGTCTCGGCGCGACTGAACCGGAGCAGTTGGGAAGTCAGCGATGCGGCCCGGTCGACCGCCGCCACCACCTGCTCCAAGTCCTGATGGGCTTGCTGGTCGGGCTCAAGATCATCCATGGCGAAGGTGGTGTATCCGCGGATCGCCTGAAGCAGGTTGTTGAACTCGTGGGCGATGCCACCGGCCAAGGTGCCGACGGCCTCCATCTTCTGCGCCTGCCGCAACTGGGCCTCCTTCTTCTCCAGCGTCTCCTCGACCTGTCTGCGGTACTCGATCTCCTGGCGCAGCTGCCGGTTCAACTCGGCCACCGCGTCGTAACTCTCCTTCGTTCGCAGCGCTGCCCGCACGCGGGCCGCCAACACCTCTGCGTTGAAGGGTTTGGATACGTAGTCATCGGCGCCGGCATCCAGCCCGGCCACGACGTTTTCATCCAGCCCCATGGCGGTCACCAGGATCACTGGCACGGCCCGCGTCCGTTCGTCTTCCTTCAGCTTCCGGCATACTTCGATCCCGCTCATGTCGGGCATCATCACATCCAGCAGGATCACGTCCGGCAGCTCAGCGATGGCCACCTGCAACCCTTCACGGCCATTGGCGGCAGTGAGCACCTCATGACCCTGCTCCTCCAGAACAAGGCTGACCAGAGCCTGATTGTCCGGCTTGTCGTCGACGACCAAGATCCTTGCCATCCTTTTACCCTTCCCACAAGCGGCACTGAGAGGTTGCCTGCAACTCTCTGTTCCCGCTGTGCGCGGGTCCGATGCGCTGCGGCTCCGCCGTCCGGCCTTTGTGGCGCAAAACGGTTTGCCCTGGCGCCGTTTGGCGATGGCAAAGGCGCATGCAACCGCGGAGGAAGGCCCAGCGCCGGGCTCGGCGCCGGACTCCACGGCGCGCGGCGCACCCCGTCCCACAAACCAGCCGGCGGCGCGCTGTGTCCGGGTCTCAACCGGCCGCACGGCACCTGACCAAAGCTCTCCTTCCGCGTTGCCAACCGTGGCCGCTCTGGTCGCCTCCGATCGTTGCGCGCCAAAGGAGCCCAGGCCCTTCCAACTATGGGATATCGTTGGGCCGGAGCAAATGCGAAAAATTCGCACGAAGCGGCCCGCTCCCTCCGCGCGGACGCCGAGAGCATCGATGGCACGGGCAGACGAGACCCAAGTCCGAGCCGCTTTGGGCAAGCTATATTGCGCAAGAGGAGCGGGGGGCGGACTGCGCGCCGCGGTCCCGGTTCCGCTGGAGTGGGTCACTGCGACAGACCGTACTGGGGGAGACGACTTGGCATGGGTAAGGTGGCGAGCATACTGCGAGTGGCCGATTGGCCGATACGACGCAGACTGCGCGTTGTGACGGTTTCCGGGATCCTCCTGGCCCTGCTGCTGGCTTCCATCGGGTTCGGCGTGGATGGAATCTGCTGCCTCTACCGGGCCAAAGTCACCCAGGTCTTGGCTCTGGCCGATATCTTGGGCTCCAACGCCACGGCGGCCCTGGAGTTCGGCGATCAGAAGACGGCCACGGAAGTACTTGCTTCGCTGCGCCTGCAGCCGACCATCGAACTGGCCGCCCTCTACGATGCTGACGGCCGGTTGTTCGCCACTTATGTCCCGGGGACCGCCAACGATCACCTCAGGGCCACGGCGCCGCCGGTCACGGCCCGTGTTGTGTTCCGGTCAGGCCATGCGGAAATCGTCCACCCCATCCAGCGCGACGGGGACCGCGTGGGCAGCATTTACCTGGTGTCCAACCTGGACGAAATCCACCACCAAATCGCCCGAAAAGTGTGGATCAGCGCAGCCGTGATGGGCGTGGCGCTGGCTTTCGCCACCATCATGACCAGCTGGCTGCAACGTTCCATCACCGAACCCATCTCCCGATTGGCCCACTCGATGGAACAGATCTCGACGCAACAGGATCTCTCCCAACGGGTTGAAGTCCACGGCCGCGATGAGCTGGGAATCCTTTGCACAGCATTCAATACGATGATCGACCACCTCGCCGCCGCCCGCGACCAGCTGCAACAGGCCCACGATGACCTGGAACGACGCGTGGCAGAACGCACCGCCCAACTGCAAGTGGCCAAGGAGGCAGCCGAAGCAGCCAACCGCGCCAAGAGCAACTTCCTGGCGACCATGAGCCACGAAATCCGTAGCCCCATGACGGCTATCCTGGGCTTTACAGACATCCTGCTCAAGAGGCTCCAGGACCCTAAAACCCTGCAGGCAGCCCAGATCATCAAACGCAACGGTGTCCATCTGCTCAGCATCATCAACGATATCCTCGATCTGGCGAAGATCGAAGCCAACCGGCTGGAAGTGGAAAGAACTCCCTGCTCGCCCCGGACCATCCTGGCGGACGTGATCTCTTTGATGAACGTCCGCGCCGCGGAAAAAGGAATCGACCTGACAGATGAATTCATCGGCCTTGTGCCGGAGACGATCCTGACCGACCCCCAGCGGCTCCGCCAAATCCTGGTCAACTTGGTGGGCAACGCCATAAAGTTCACATCCCAGGGAAGCGTGCGCATCGTCGTCCGCGTCGTTCAGGACGAAAAGGGCGCGGACCAACTCCGCTTCGACGTGGTGGACACGGGGATGGGAATCGATCCGGAAAAGATGGATCAGCTTTTCCAACCCTTCACCCAGGTGGATATGTCGGCCACCCGTCGGTTCGAAGGCACGGGACTGGGACTGGCCATCTGCCGCCGGCTGGCCCACCTCATGGGCGGCGAGGTGCGGGCAACCAGCCAGCCAGGAGCCGGAAGTACCTTCACGCTGACCATCCCTATCGTGCTGCCCGACAAACGGCAGCCGACATCCGACGACCGACAACGGGCTCGGGACGACAAGCCGGACACGGCCGGCCCATGCGCCCAGTCGGACTCAGACAACGGCACCGCTGCATCGAGCCAAACACCGGACATGAGGCCGCCGGCCACCGCACCCCGGCTCAGCTGCCGCGTCCTCGTGGCCGATGACCGCCCCGATATCCGCCGCGTGGTCTGCGAACTGCTGCAGGCGGCCGGTGCCCAAGTCACCGCGGTGGAAAACGGCCAACAGGCCGTGGAGATGGCCCTGGCAACCAGGCGCCCGCGCGACGGGCGGGCCGACCAGTGCCGGCCGCCGTTCGACCTGATCCTCATGGATATGCGCATGCCCGTGATGGACGGCTACCAAGCCACACGGTCCTTGCGCCAGCAAGGCTACAGCGGTCCCATCATTGCCTTGACGGCCCATGCCATGGCCGGCGAGCGTCAGCAGTGTCTGGATGCCGGCTGCGACGATTACCTGAGCAAACCGATCGACGTCGACCAACTGCTGAGTTTGGTGGCCCGGTACACGGCCCCTGCTCAAAAGGCCCCACAAGCCGCGCAACGGGCCGCCACGATCACGTGAGGCGGTTCAGCCGCAACCGAAGGGAATCCCGCCAGGGGGATTCGGGTCGTGTGCTCCCGGTTCGTGAGCGTGTGCGCAAAGCGGCCGTCTTGCGACGCCTGCAGGCACATCACGCCGCGCGTCACCTCAGCGACGATCGGGAAGCAGACAAATTCGGTACCCGGGACCCTGCCGGATGACGGATAATCGCGCCACTGCCGGTGGCGGCCGGGCAGCCGCTGGCCCAGCCACCACCAAACAGCGCGCCCCGCGCCGCTGGAACGCGTCCAGCGCCCTGGACAGATGAGCCGTATCCGGGGCAACCGCCCATCCCGGACGGTTGCAGTAGTAGAGCAGATCGATCGTCGTCCCGTGCATCGTGACCACCGGCTCGTCAGGGCCAGTGAACCGCTGCACGAGTTGGCCGCCAGTCACCACACCGCGATCTTCCTCGGGGGTCCGCCAGGCAGGCCCAGCGGCATGGCGTACCGAGAACAGAAGGACCAGGGCTATCCCACCCGCAATCGCCCAGCGACGGGGGCGCAGCCGGACCAGAAGCACCTCGCAACCGAGTCCGGCCAGGATGCACAAGGGCGGCAGCACAACCATCCAGTAGTAGTTCATTCGGTAAAACTTCAAAGGCAAGGCGGCCACCAACAGCGCGCAGGCGGCCAGCCACGGGAGATAGGACCGCCAGCGGGGATGCGCCAAGCCAAGTGCGGCCAAACAGAACCCGACCGGTGTGAGCACA
>DQVB01000351.1 GCA_015661985.1 Planctomycetota bacterium
CACCGCCGCCTCGGCGGCTTCTTTGAACGGCCGCCTTGATGTTTCCCGCAGCTTCTGCGCACGACCGTCCATGGCCAGTGCTTTCAGATCGAGGAGTCCTTACCGAACTTACCCGTCCGCCCGCAGCTTGCCACAAAATAGCCAGATTCTCCTATTGACATCTTTTGAACCTGTCCATTCGCGCAAAAGGTGACGTGGGCCCATCCATCGTGGGATGGATTGCGCTTTTCATCCGGTCTAGGTACGAGGCTCGATCAAACGGTATAATCCGCGGCCCAAGCTCGTGCAGCGCCCGTTTTCGATTGGCGGGTGCGGGGACGCCGGCGTCCCAGCAGCGAGGAAGCTGGCGGCGCTTCACCCGTCAATCCCAACTTGACTTGGTACTACACCGGCGGCATCCTGGCCTTTTTGTTCCAGCGCGGACCCACTGATGGCACTCGGACACGGACGTCCGAAACGCGGTTCAGCATTGCCCGGAGCGGTGAGCTGGCCTTCTCTTCTTCGGCTGGTCGTGACGGCCTGCTTCTGGGCGGGGTTGGCGGCTGCGGCCGTTCCGGCTTGGGGTGAATCGCTGCGTCTTCAGCTCTCTTGGGGCGGCGGAAGACCGGAACGCTGGCACGGGGAAATCTCACTGAGCGAAGGCGCCATTCGTGACCCACGACCGTTGGGGGTGGAGGCCGACCAGCCGGGCTCCATGTGGCTGGAGGGCGAGCGGCTGAGGTTCCACGAGCCGAGCCCACGAAGCTATAACGGCGTGGAGCTGACGGCGTCCGGCCCTTTGGACGCTCAACTTCGGGTGACGATAGCCTCGGCCGACGGCGAGGATCATCACACGGAAATACCGCTGGAGGAGTTGGTTGACGGCCATCGCACCATCCAGCTGGAAGACAGCGGCAACCGGCTTTTCCTGCACCGGGCACCTGGGGATATGCTCCGGGTGCACTTCGAGCGGGCGTCGCTGGTCTTCGAACCCGGGGAGACTCTGGAGATCACCGTTGAGCCGCATCTGTTGCCTGTCGATGCCGGGACGAAGGTGGCCGTCACGATCTCCACGGTCCCTGCCAGGGGGTCCAACCACTACTGGTCGACCACACACACGATCGTGGCGGGGCAATCGGTGCCCATTGAGCAGGCGGTGGTCTTGCCTGAACAGGAGGGGGCGTACGACATCCTGATCACGGCTACGTACACGCCGGGGATCCGGCTGCCTCAGCCCCGCCGTCTGCTCAGCGTGGGCGGCGGTAGCTGGTCCGACGCGGGCCGGGTACCGCTTGGGATAAAGCAGACGGTGGCCAAGCGGCGAGTGCAGGTGGTGGTGATCGATCCCCACCGGCAGCCCCCGGAGACACCTCGCCACGATTTGAGCGTGGTCGAGCAGATCGATCCGGCCAATCCGACGTGGTGGCAGCGACTGACTCGGCCGCCAGGCTTGGCGAAGTTTCCCCGTTTGTGGAAAGGGCCTTTGAGCAGTGGGCATGCCCGAGCCGTCGAGCATCCCCTTGGCCAGCTCATGCAGTTGGGCCCGGCCGGTAAGCCTGGCGAAGTGGCGTGGGAGGCGTATACCATCCCCATTGACCGGCCGGGGCGGCCCTACGTGTTGGAGTTGAGCTACCCGGACGACGTGCCGCAGACGTTGGCCATCAGCATTATCGAACCGAACCCGGCCGGTGCGGTCTATCCGCTCGGCGTGGATTCCGGCATCGATCAATCCGAGCAGTTGGCCGCTGGCGACGGACCGCCTGACTGGCGGCACCATCGGATCATCTTTTGGCCACGCACCAAGTCCCCGATCGTCCTGTTGGTCAACGGCCGACCGGACGTCCCGGCGCTCTTCGGGCCGCTGCGGGTCCTGGGCGGCTGGGACCACCTGCCGCCGTCCGCGACGGGGCCGGTGGCCCGGCCGAGGCGACTATGGGCTGCCTATATGGCCCGGCCGCTGGTGCCGGAGAACTTTTCCGCTTCGGAGGCCCGAGGGGCGTTCAGCACCCTGGGCATGGACGACTGGGTCACCTTCTACCAAGGCGGTGTGCGGCTGGTCGAATACCTCCGTTTCGTCGGCTATGACGGGCTGATGCTCGCTGTGCTGGCCGACGGCAGCACGATCTATCCCAGCCAGCTGCTGGAGCCGACTCCCCGCTACGACACGGGCGTGTTTCTGGACGAGGCCCAGGACCCGGTGCGCAAAGACGGCGTGGAGATGCTACTGCGGCTGTTCGAGCGCGATGGGCTGCAGTTGATTCCCGCCTTGGAGTTCGCCAGCCCCCTGCCGGCACTGGAAGCCCTTCTTCGCGAAGCTGGGCCAGGGGCCGAGGGCATCCGGCTGGTCGGCCCCGCGGGAATGACCTGGACTGAAGCTCACCGGCCCGTGCGCGGGTTGGCACCCTACTACAACCCGCTCCATCCCCGCGTCCAGGAAGCGATGCTTGCGGTGGTGGACGAACTGGTCCAGCGCTACGCGCGGCATGCAGCCTTTTCAGGCCTGGCCCTCCAGTTGACGGCGCACGGCTATGCCCAGCTGCCGGGCCCCGAATGGGGCCTGGACGACGGGACCATTGCCCGATTCGAGGAGGACACGGGGATCCACGTGCCCGGGAACGGCCCGGCGCGGTTCGCCGTGCGGGCCGAGTTTCTCGTGCCCCAAGGGCAGAGGCCGCGGAGCCGGGCCCAAGAGCAATGGTTGACCTGGCGGGCCGAACAGCTCAGTCGCTTCTACGAGCAAATCCACCGAACGCTGAAGGCCGTACGCCCCGACGCCCGACTCTACTTGGCCGGCACCTACCTGTTCTCCGATCTGCAGACCCAACGGATGCTCCGCCGCTACCTGGGTCAGCCGATGAGCATGGCCGACGCCTTGATGCAGGTGGGGATCGACCCGGAGCACTATCGTCGCAGCGAAGGGATCGTGCTCTTGCGTCCAGAGCGCGTCACCCCTGCATGGTCCTTGGCGCAAAGGGCCGTGGACCTCGGCAGTCACCACCTGGCCAACCCGGACGAAGCGTTCCGGGCAAGGGAGCCAGGAAGCCTGTTTTTCCACCCACCTCAGCCGTTGCGCATCCCGTCGTTCGACCGTCTCTGCCCCTTTCAGCCCTGTTATACGTGGCTGGCCACCCAAGCCGTACCGGCCGGCCTGCAGAACCGACGCCGTTTCATCCACGCCCTGGCTGCCATGGACCCCGTTGCCATTTTCGACGGCGGGTGGCAGATACCCCTGGGCCAAGAGTCTACGGTCCGCCGGCTGATGGAGGTCTTTCACCGGCTGCCGCCTGAGCCGATGAAGCCCGTGGCGGAGCCGGAGGGCCGGACCACCCAACCGGTCACGCTGCGAGTGGGCACGTGGAAGGGAAAAACCTACGCCTGTCTGGTCAACGACGCCTCCTTTCCGGTGACCGCCCGGCTCAGGGTCGGCGCCCCGGACGACTGCCAAGTAGTGTCTCTGGACGACCAGCGCACGCTCCCGCCCCTGGCGCAGCGGGCCGACGGACGTCTTTGGACCGTCCCCTTGGAGCCCTATGATCTGGTGGCCGCGGCCTTCTCGTCGGATCAAGTCAGCCTGGCGGTCGACCACGTCACGTGGCCCGCCGAGGTGGAGGCGCGGCTGATGGTCGAGATCGACGAGTTGGACCGAAGGATGAAGGCGCTGACCATACCCCGCCTGGCCACGCCGCTGGAAAACCCGGGCTTTGAGGACTCCTCTTCCGACCCGGTCGACATCCCCGGTTGGGTCGTCTCTTCCCCCCCGGGCACGAGCGTGGTGCTGGACCCCAACCAGCGGCATGGGGGTGCCCGTTCAGTGCGGATGGCCAGTGTCGGGCCGGTGGCCACGCTCCTCAGCCATCCCTTTCCCGCTCCCCGAACCGGCATGCTGATGATCTGGGTGGCCTTGCGATGTAGTGACCCCAACCGCCAGCCACCGCTGCGAGTGGCCTTGGTGGGCCAGCACGATGGCAATGAATTCGTCCGCATGGTCCACGCCGGCCAGATCCCCGGGGCCGGGCCGCCTCTGCTCCACCTGCGCAGCGATTGGCAGTGGCATCCCGTACTGGTCAACGACCTGCCGTTGGAAGGCCTTTCTGCGCTTCAAATCCGCTTCGATCTCATGGGCCCCGGCGAAGTATGGATCGACGAACTGCTCCTGCAAGACCTTTGGTTCAGCCCGGCCGAGCGCATGGCCCTGTTCAAGATGATCGCCCCGGCCAAACTGAAACTCCAAAAGGGCGAAGTGCGCGACTGCCTGGCACTGCTGGACTCCTACTGGCCCCGTTTCCTCAAAGCCCACGTGACGCCGCTGGACGCTTCCCCAACCGAGGCGCCGCAGGTCAGTCGACCACCGGCGCACACGTCCCAGGAGGCCCGCTCGGCCGGACTGCTGGACCGCCTCAGGGGTTTGCTCCGCTTCTGAACGGTGCACCGCGCAACCGCCCCCGATCCTTGGCGACGGTCCGGCCATCTTGTGCTCACCTGTCCTGCGGATAGACTGCAAGGTGGCCTCCGAAAGCCACTCGCCCCTGCCGTGGATTCCCCTTGGCGGGCGCGACGGGCTTCACCCGATGGGGCTGGACGGTTCGGCTCACACCCCGGCGGCCTCGCCGGCTTGTGATACTTGGCCGACCTCGCCCGCCGAATCACGAAGCGCGTAAATCACCGTGCGCCATTCTGCGGCACCACGAACGACAAATCGGAGCATCCCAATCCGAGTATCGAAACAAATCCGAATGTCCCAAACCCCGATGAAAAAGAGACTGGCTGCTGTCCGGCGGTTGCGGCACAGCATTTCGCGGTGCACTGTACGTTTGGGGTCATTTGGATTTTGTGCTTGTCTTGGATTTCGTGCTTCGTATTTCGGGCTTTCCGCAAGCCGTCTGTCGCAGGACCCGTGCATGGCCCTTTAGCGATCGTCTCCGAGAGGTGGATGTCATGAGTGCGACGCAACGCCAGAGTCCTCGTCGGCGTTTTCTGCGCCGCGCGGCCGGGTTGGCCGCGGCGGCTTGGCTCTTTCCG
>DQVB01000469.1 GCA_015661985.1 Planctomycetota bacterium
ACCCCGAAGACGAGGGCCTGCGCTGGGAACTGCTGCGCTGGATCGAAGAGCCGCAATGACCCCAATGCCGCGCGGGCAAAGCCGGGCCAACGTGGCGTCCAACCGTCCCAGCCGGTACAAACGGCCATCGCGGCCGTACTGATTCCCTCGCCTTCCCATCCCCCGTTGCTTTCCTGCAACGTATGTTTTACTGAACCGACACAGAGTCGGTGGTTTGCCGGTTCAGTATGACCGTCAGATTCAGCGCAGCCGTAACGATGGGAAAGCAACTTCGGCCTATCCTGCGGACATCGGGCAGACTCATTTCACTGGTTGTAGTGATTGCCCTACTGGGGCGAACGGCTGGGGCGCACTCAGGCTCCGCCCATCAGCCGCCGGCGCCAGACGCCTCGGTCGCCGAGCGGACGTGGGCTCAAGTGGCGCTGGAGCTGGCCGGACCGCTCTGTCCCGTGGAGCAGTCCCTGCTCCGCGACGGGGCGGACGGTCGATGGGATGAGCACCCATTACTGGCGGCGGCTTTGGTGGCGAGCGGCGTGAGGCGGCCCGAGGTGTTGGCCCGTTACCAGTCCCGCTTCGACGAACTGGTGGCGGAGCTGCGTCACCAGGTCCGATCAGCTGGCTCAGCGCAGGCGAAGGCGGAGTTGGCCTTCGAGTTCCTTCACCGGCGGATCTTGACGGGCGACTATCAGCTGGGATCAAGCGATTTGCGTGAGGCCCTGGACCACGGACGGTTCAACTGTCTCAGCGCATCGATTCTCTTCCAATGTCTCGCCAGCCGTCTGGGACTGGACGTGCGAGGCTTGGAAACCCCGGGGCACGTGTCGAGCCGAGTGGTGTGGGAAGGTGGGCGATTGGACATCGAAACGACCTGCTCGAACTGGTTCCGCTTGGCGAGCGAGCCCGATCGACAGGGCCAGCCGTTCGGCCACGCCGGGCGGTCTTGTGCCGTGGCCGGCGGCCCCTCGGGGCCGGCCCACGAGGTGCCTGAAACGGCGCTGGTGGGCATGATCTACTACAACCGCGGCGTGGATCTGCTGGCCGAAAACCGCTTCGCCCAAGCGCTGGCGGCCAACGCCAAAGCTGTCTGGCTCGACCCAGCCAACTCCGCGGCGCGAGGCAACCTCCTGGCCACCCTCAACAACTGGGCCGTCCGTTTGGCCGGCGCGGGTCAATACGCCGAGGCGGCTGCCCTGTTACGCCAGGGCATGGCGCTGGAGCCGCGGTACGAGCTGTTCAAGAGCAACTATGTCCACGTCCATCTCCAGTGGGCTCGAGCGTCGTGCCGGCAAGGACGGTACACCCCGGCGACGCAGCAACGGGGAGCGGCTGTGATCGACCGGCCCGACGAGGTGCCTCTGCGCCGCGCACACCTCGACGTCGATCGCCGTTGGCGCCGGACCGGATCGCCCCCGACCCACTGATGCACTGCCCCTGCCACCGAGTCGGCCCACATCGCGGGGCCTCGGTGCGGATCTCTACCGAGCTGCCCGTCGATTTCGACCAGCGTCCGGCCGAGGGAAGCGTGCAGGACGAGATCGGTCTGTGGGTCAAGCCCCGTCGGGGTGCCGTTGACGATCACCAGGCGGGCGCCGGTGAAAGCCACCGCCTGGCGAGCCTGTTCCAACCACCGGGCCACCCGGCCCCGATCCTCACCGTGGCCCATCGCTGCGTGGCGGTCCCGGCCGGTGCCGCGCCGACACCCTCGGAGTCGGGGCCGATGGGCCGCGGTCTTCGTGCCGCCCACCGACCATGGCGCGTTTTGGCCCGGGCTTCTCTGCCCATTGAATGGCCACCGACCCGGCAGCACAACCGTCGGCCCCCTGCACGTAGACGCGCAGGTGGCACGGACCGCCCACTTCCTCTGGAACGGGCAAACGAGCTGTGAATCGGCCGACGCCCGTGGTCAGCTCACAGGCGGCCAAACGGCGGTCGTTCGCCATCCGGTAGACCTGTTGGAAGGACTCCTGCTGGTCGAGCGGCCCAGGGTACTCGCCTCGCACCGGCGGCGTAAAGGTCAACCGATCGCGACGGACCACCAATTCCACCGTGACCCGACCCGCCAAGGGGCTCCAGCCCGACACCTCGAGAACACTGCCCGGTTTGGGCGCGCCGTCCAGCTCCAGCGGCACCGGCTTTGGATGGGCCAACCGCAGCAGCGGATCGCCGATCAGGTTGAACAGCAGCACGTGTTCGGCCCGTTCGGCTGCCAACTGGGAGGCGTCTCCGCTGATCAACGCCGCCACGGCGTCCAACGCCGCACGCCCCAGGCCGTTGGCGGCCCCGGGCCGGGCCAGCTGCTGTTTGGCCTCGAGCAGAGCCTCGCCCAACGTCTCCGTGCGGCGGTCGAAACAGGCGGCCATCAGCTCACTGCCCAGCACGGCCATGCCGTATGGCATCGCCACTCGGCTGGCCGCGATCACCGCCACCGGGGCCGCCGGGGTGGCCAGCAGCCGCTCGGCCAGACAATCCTGCCTCGCATCGAAGGCCCCCGTGTAGCAGGCAAAGAACAAGGCGATCGGCATCCCGTGCCGACACGCCACCCGGTCCAGATCATCGACCGACAGGATGGCATACCGCGCGCCGGGCACCCGCACTTCATCCAAGGCCAAGTGATACCCATGTCCCAGATAGACCCAGAAACGGCAACCTTCGTTCAGCCGTGCCAGGACCGTTTGGGCAAAGGTGCGCAGGTTCGGGCAATAGGGGCTGCGCCAATTGGCGTACGTCATCGAAACCTGGTATTCCGCCGGAATCCCCTGGGTCAACAAGAACCGTCCCGCCGCCTCCAGGCCCGCGTCGATCAGCGGCCCGAAGCCGCCCAGCCCGGCCACCACGTTGATCCGCCGTCGCCAAGGCCCGAAGTCGGGCGAGCGTTCATAGGCGATGATCTTGCTGACCATTACCGCCAGCTCTTCGGCGCTGTCGGCCGTCAGGCGGCCCACGGCCAACTCGGGCACGCCGTCGCCATCCAGATCCCCGTACCAATTGTCCGTGGCGATGTGCGGCTCGGACCCCCAGCGCACGTTCACTCGAGCCTGGGCCCAATGGACCGGGACCGAACGGCGGGCCTTCCGTGGGTCAAAAGCCATCCCCGGGTCGGCGTCCCCGACCAACACCACAAACCGCAGCCCGCCCGTTTCGGCTACCTGGGCAATCCGCCGCCGGATCAGCTCGGGCGTCCGCCCGTTGGACACCAGCGCCATCCGGTGGCCCTGCCCTGCGCGATGTTCCAGCCACGGCTCCAAGGCGCGCCGAAACTCCGGCGGACAAACCACCACCGTGTCCGGGCCCGCAATAGGGACCCCCAAACAGATCGCCAAAAGCGTCCATGCCATCTCACAAACTCGCCGGTATCCATACCGTGGCCCGCAAGGCGGCAGTGTAGCTCCATCCCCGCGCCCGACACAAGGCGAACTGACAGGCGGGCCAACAGCGGGGTCCATCTCAAGGTTTGCAGGTTTTCGAAGCTGGAAAGAATGTCAACGGCAGAAGTTCAAGGATTTGTGGTAAGCTGCGGGCCTTGTGGTGAGATGGGCAAGCAGGTTCCCGGAATCGGACAAAGCGAATACTCGGGCTCCGCCTGACGAAACGTGGCCTCCACCCAGGGGACGGCCGCAGCCCCCGTGGGAACGGGTCGCCCGTTGGGCTGGGGGCGTGCACATTTCCTCGGGCACAGCCTCACCCATGTGGCTCCAACCTTGTGATCGCCCACGACGAACAAGGATAGTTCCTTCGGGAATCGATCGAAGTGTTTCCGGAAGTTGGTGTGTCCAAGGATCCGAAGGCGGCCTACGGCCGCAACGACGTAGGACGGATTGCCCATCCCGCATTATTCATGACCTCGCAGGCCGGAACGAGCAAACGGAAGCACAGTGTATGCCACGTCGAATCGCATTTGCGCTGCTCCGGCAACACTTTGCGCGACCTTGTTCCGGCCCACGTGAACGATCCGGGCAATCCGTCCTGCAACGGTGAGCGCGCCGGGGACGCATCGTGAGGCACCAAGACTCCAATACGCCGGCGTGCGGCACTTGGAACTCACGCGGCCCGTGATGCGATGACAGCCAACTGAACGAGGGGCAAGTCTGGATCGTGAATCAACTCGATCGCGTCGGTCAGTTGCGACGAACGGATGTGGAACAGTTTTTCGGCGTAGCGGCCAAGCGCGCACGACGAGACTTTTCGGGGTCGGCCCGGCGGGGCCGAATCGCA
>DQVB01000071.1 GCA_015661985.1 Planctomycetota bacterium
ACTTTGCCTTGCTCGATGCAGGTAAAGGCGAGGTGGATGGCGTGTACCACTGCTTTCGAGAGCGCCGGTGGCTTGCTAACCGGCTGTTTGCTCCGTGTGCAGTCGTCACTGGCCCCAGGCGCGCCGCGAGCAGCGGGTAGCTTCTCAGGAAGCTCGTCAACGCCGGGCTCCCTGGCGCAGTGTCGCAAGCACGGCAGGTCAAGTCCATCGCCCAAACGGTTGAGCACGTCAACCGCGTCACGCGGAGGCCGCTCAGAATCACCTGGTTTCGCCCATTCGAGTTTGCTCAGAATTACGTCTTCGGCAGCGGCAACGCAGGCGGCCACACCCAGCAGTTCCGCTCGCCGGCGAACTGTGAACTCTGTCCGGCTACAAGGCCTATTCTTGCGGATGATCAAATCGGCTTTCCAACCGGCGAGGTAATCGACGAGGTTGGACATCGAGCGGCGGGCCAACGACTCGTTCGCCGACTGAGGGTTTACATACCGTAGGTCGCTGATCAGCTTCAGAAACTGCTCCAATTGCACCGCGCTCGGCTCTATTACAATATCAATGCCACTGGTCGAACGCGGCTCGCCGTAGAAGGTGTTTCCGAGGGGGCCGGAAATCATCAAAGGGGTGCCGGCTGCATCAAGTTTGTTGACCAGGCGGTTGAGAAACTCGCACTGAGACATTTACGATCCCACGTCGCAATTTGGATACGCCTGGCGGAACAGCTCCTCACCGATCGTCGGCCGGATAACCGCCAGTTGGACCTGCTCCTCGGTGTGTTCCGGATGCCGGTCCGGCACGCCCTCAGCCGCGACACGCCTCGGGTTGTCGCTGAGCTCGCACGCAATCGCTACCCGCTCGGCTCCCGACATAGGTCGCCAGGCCGCCGCTTGCACCCGCCACACCTCTTCGCTCGTGTCACGCCTCCTTATCTCCATGTCCAATCGCCCCACCTTTGGATTGCGGCAGTTCCCTGCCGCTTCCTTTCGCCCTTTCAGCGACCGCCATGCGTGAGCCTTTCGTTCCCATGTTGCGCCAGAGGAACGCGCCGCGAGTCCCTCGCTCCCGGGCTGAGCCTGGGAACCAGCAGCAGCGCCGCTCACCACGGCGGCCGCTTGCTGGGCGGCACTCGGCGCATGCGGCCGGAGCGACGTTGCCGCTGGCCGAAGACGTTGACTGCTACCGAAGTGGCCGGCTGCACCCGGCCGCCCGTGTCAGCATAAAACGCCGGCTTGTAGCTCCAGAACTGCAGCTTCTCAAGGTCGCCGGCCCGGGGCAGTTTGGCTACACGCACGGGCACCATGCTGAGCGGGATGCCATGCACCGGATCGTCGCCAAGCAGAGTCTTGGCCATCAGGTACAAGAACTCGGCTGCGTTTACCTCAGTCCCGCCCACATGCACCGTTGGCGGCACGCTATCTTCAGCCGTAACCGAGCTTGCCGCCTGACGGATAGCCGGGCCTGTGAAACTGCCCAGGCGCTCGCTCGGGCCACCCGGCTCGATCGGCCCGAGCAACAGGTGCAACGATGGCCGCCGGCCGCTTAACACGGCAGCAAACAGTTGCCAGCATTCGGCAAGCGAATACGCCGACCGATCGTCGGCTACGTAGAGCGGCAAGCCGCCCTCTTTGGCGACAGCCTCGGCAACTCGCCGAGCAAGCGTGGGCGCCTCAGCTTCCGTCGGTTTCAGGTTCCGAGCCGCGGCCATCTGGTACGCCTCACGCAGCGGAATCGGCTGCAGGCCCTGCTCATCGATCAGCCAGCTCAGGAACTCGTCGCATTTGGCCATGTAGAATCGGCGATATTGGTCCGAGTAACGTTCGCGGCTCCGCCATCGGTAGCCGAAGAAGTCGTTGTCGTGAAAGCAGAAGGTGACAAAAGCGGGCAGTTGTGGGTCCAGTTTCGCCAGTCGCCGCTGGAGCTTCTGTTTCAGGTCAAGCGGCTCGTCGGGCGGGCCGGCTGGCGCGTTCGCATGGCCTGGCAGACCTTGCCGCACGGCCCAGCAGTGCCGCACCCAGGGGTTAAAATCCCAGGTGGGGTGCACGAACACGTCGTCCGGCCGGTTCAGCACACCCATGTACCAGCACCAGGCCGACTCAAGCTGAAACGTGTCCTGCAGGCCCACGCCCATGCGCGCCCCGTACTGCCTGCAAACGGCCAGGATCGGGGCACGCATCCACCGGCCGGTAGCAAAGGGCGGCCGGCCAAAGTAGGCGCACATCTTTTTCAGGCCGCCGATGCGCGAATGGTCAAGCCGACCGAGCGGCGGTTTCGACCGTTCGGGCATGGGTGGCCGATCACGGCGCGGCTTCGGCAAACTGATCGCATACCGCTCGTACTCCTGCACCGCCTTCACCGCCTCATGCCACGGCAGCCCGCGCACCCGATCGATCGGGGTCGGACTCGGCGGCCGGTTCGAGCCGTGATGATGCCAGTCCCGACCGCTTCGCTTCAGCTCCTCCAGCAGTTCGGGCAACTGCTCCCGGTACATGTCGAACGCCAAGCCCGTAAAGAACAGTTCCGGCTCAACACCGTGCTCGCGTGCAATGGCGATAAATTCCTGCAACGCCTGCGCAGCCAGCCGCTGATCAGCCGGCGGCGGAAAGTAGTTGAGGTTCACAATAGTGAGCAAGTAGCGCGGCGCTGCGCTTGCACGCTCCGACCTGCCTGTGCCAGCAACTCGCCCGTCTCCCGACCACACATGGCCGCCAGCCAACAGAACCACCAGCATAGATACAGCCACCGCCAGACGGTTCCAAGACCCAATCAAACGATTTGCCATCGCCTCACCTGCTTTCTACTTTCTAAATGGTCTGTCTCTCTTGCACATTCCCCAGGCTCCGCCAGTGGACGCACAGCGCTGGCGGCTGCGCAGCGCAGGTCGCATGATGTTAGCCAAATTATAAGTCGGCCGGTTGCTACGGTCGACTGGGGGAAATTGATCTTGCCACGAAAGGGGGATTTTTGCTTCCATACAGGGGTGTTCGGGGCGCCCCTAGCCTGGATTCCCACGGCCCCCGTTCGACTTGACATGTTCATGGCGGCAAGGACGGGGGGCGCTGGTTTTTCCCTACATGCCACGGCGGCCAGCCGACGACGAAACGCAGGCGTCTGCGCCCCAGCCACGCAGCGGCGACGTCGGTCGCACCGAAACCGGAAGCCATCAGAAGTGGGGTGTGCGCCCGCTTCTGGAAACGTACCAGAATCTCACGCTGCCTGATGACCACCGTCGCCGCCGCGTGAACCATGTCGCGAAACAGATGCCCCGATTTCGCCTCTCTGTACCCATGCCCCAGCCGAGCACCCAGCAGCCGGTACAGGCTGCTGCCCATCAGCGTCAACGGCAAACGCGCAGTTCACCTTCAACGCCATCGCCGA
>DQVB01000402.1 GCA_015661985.1 Planctomycetota bacterium
ACGCGGGTGGTTCTCCGGTTGGAGTTGGCGCTTTCCGGGTTGGGGCGGCGGATCGTCGAGCGGTGGGGATCGCGGATCGTGCTCCGCGACGTAGAGAGGACGATACGCGCCTTTGTTGTCCAGGACCAGGCGGGCGACCCCTTTACACGCGGCCTTCAGAGCGGAGCCTGCCGCAGCGGGGGAGACGAACAAGGTGAAGGCGAGTAGCCATAGCCAGCAGCGGAGCGGGTCGTCAGGTCAGCCGGCCAGGGCGCACGGGCAGGCGCAGCGGCAGACAAGCCAGCGACGGGGGGAGCTGGTCCGCTTCGCCCTGCTGGTGGCCACCACGTTGGTGCCCGCGTCGGTGGAGACCTTTGCCGCCGACGCTCATGTGCCCCCCAGCGCGGCGATCTTGGCTGTCAAGCCCCTCGAGCAGCTGGCTCCCAAGCTCGATCGTTTCCTCGAGGCCGTCCGTGCCGACCACGTGCGGCTTGTGCTCCAGCTGATCGACCAGCAAGCGACCAGGGGGGTTGACCGGCGGCGTCCTGCCGGGGCCGTGATGGTCGGAACGGGAGACGGATTCCAGTTGGTTTGGCTGGTGCCGGCCGCCGATCCGCAACGGATCCGGGCCAACCTGGCTGAGCTGTTGGGCAGCCCGAAGCGCGAGGGCACCATCGATCGCTTTCCCGGGACCAAGCCATGGTTTGTGGGCACGCGCGGTGATTGGGTGGTTATCACCCGCCGCGCTGATTTGGCGGAGCGTATTCCCGGGGAATGGCTGCAGTCCGTGACCCGGCTGGCCGGGCGGCACGACGTGGCTTTGATGGTGCGGCCGGAAACGGTTTCCCGGCAGGTGCCGGAGTCGGTCCAGCAACATGCCCGTCAGTCTCAAGAGGCGGTGGTCCAGGCGTTGTTCGGGCGATCCGAGCTGGCGCGATTGGCAACCGGCACAGCGTTGACGATCGTCGCAGCGACGTTCGCCGAGCTGTTGGCCGGGGCTTCGTCGGCAACTTTGGGGATCGACATCGACGACCATGCCGGCGCCCTGGAGTTCGAGCTGTCGATGGCCCGAGCGGCTGGCGCCCCGGCGGCCGCGTGGTTCGCTGCGTTGGACGGAAACAGCTCGCCCTTGGGCCGACTGACGTTGCCCGAAGCGGCGGCGCGCTTCCAGTTGGCCTGGCCACTGCCCGAGCCCCTCCAGAGCCGCTGGATCGATTCGCTACGGCGCGGGCGATCACGGTTGCGGGACGTTGGGGCTGTGGATTCCAGGGCGCAGGCCACGGCACGGGCAGAGTGGGGGCTTCGGGTGCCCGATGCCGCCTTCCGGCTGGCCGAAGCGGCCGTGCGGCGTGGGCGAGTGGACTTCCAGCTGGCCTGGGCCGTCGCGCCGGGCCGTAGCCTGGTCGTGATGGCCGGGGTGGCCGAGACGCAGGTTGCCGTACGAGACGCGTTTGAGCAGATCGTTACGGGTATTCAGTCCGACGGGCGTGTGGAGAACGTGCGTCGCACGAGCCGGCGTCTGCCCGACGGCGAATTGATCCGATTGACGTATGCGTCGGCGGGCCGGGCTGAGCTGGAGCGTCTCTTCGGGACGGAGCAAACCATGGTGCTCGCCCGAACCGCCGAGGTGTTCTTCATCGGCTATGGGCACGAGGCGGACAAGTGGGTCTCCGAGTGGGTGAGCCAGGCGCCCGCACGCCCCGTGCCCGCCAAGCCGCTCGAAGCAAGCCTTTCCCTCGGCGCACTGGCCTCGGCGTACATGCCGGTGCCGCGCCCCGGCACGGTGCCACACGAAGCCTCAGAGAAGCGCCCTCGGACGCCCGACCAAAGCGGTCTACTGACCGTCGAAACTCGGCCCACGGACCACGGCGCGACGACTCGCGTGGTCATCCAGCGGATACCGCTGGGCCAGCTCGTGGACACGCTTTTCCGCGGTTTGGGCAAGGCCAACAAGACTCGCTCAGGTTCCAAATGATCCCTCGTCCACAAGACGGCCGGCAAACCGATTCCTATGGGACACTTGGAGCCCACTCTCGCAGACCGCCAGGGCAGGATGGACATTCCTGTCCGTCCTGAGTGGGACAAAACCCGCAGTAGCCTGGGCGTCGTAGATGTCGCGAAATGTGAGGTTTGCCGCACGAGCCGGAGTGGCCGGTCGAGCCCGTGATTGACGGGCAAGAATGCCCATCCTACGTTTCGGTTCTGCAACGCCGGGGGATCTCCAAGACTCTCTGGACAGTGGGGCGCCCGTAATGCGCTTCGCCGGTGAAGACCTGGATGTTGGCCGCCGGCCGGCACTGACCGCCTCCGTGGGTATGGCCGCAGAGAACCAGGAGTTGGCAGGCCGGGTGATCTGCCATGGCGTGGCGCAGGGCTTGGCCGGCGGCCCAGCTGGCGAAGTGCGGCACCCAGTTCTCGTCGCACGGGCGGCCCTCGTACCAGGCGGCTTCGCCGAAGGGGGGCACGTGGGTGGCGGCGATCACCTGCGGGTGGTGGGCCGCTGCGCGGGCAACAACCCGCTGCAGATGTTGGGCCGCTTCGTCGCCCAATCTCGCCAGGATAGGGGCCAGCCGGTCGACGTCCAGTTGTTCTCCGTGCCAGCAGCCGGCCAATTCGGTGATCAACACATAATCGTTCAACACCACGTCCGACCGGCGCAGCCTTCCCAATCGGCCATCGGCCCAACCGTCGTGGCCTACCAGCGCTGTGCTGTCGGTCAACGGGATCACGTCGGCGGCCGTCAGATAAACCAGGTGCTGGGAGTCGCGGGCCAGGCGTTCGACCAGTTTGCGGGTGGCGGCGATCGAACCACCGTAGAAGTCATGGTTGCCCAGTACGAAGAAAACAGGTCGGGCCACGATCCGGTCGATCAGCCTCAGGCAGCCTGGCAGCGTTGGCCCTTCAGCAATATCGCCGGTGATCACTACGGCGTCAGCGACGTCGGGGAGAGACTCCAGGAAGCGACGTTTCTCTCCGGGGTTCAGAAAATTCAAGTGTATATCGGTGAGCCACGCCAGACGCATGATCGTTCTCCGCGCGGCCGGGGGGAGGTTTTCCGTTGTCTCCGGGCCGTTGTCCCCCGCGCCAACATCCAGCCTTGCTGTCTACAGCGAAAGGACGAATTGGGCCAGGTCGCGCAACTCGTTTTCGTCAAGCTCTTCCACCGCTCCGTGCTTGCCCTCTCCCAGCAGCTCCTGGACGGTGGCGAAGCGGCCATCGTGGAGGTAAGGTGCGGTGCGCCACACTTCGATCAAAGTGGGGGTGTCGAAGGAGCCGTGGGAGTCGTACGGCCCGCGGGTGTCCACATCGTGTTGCCCCAGATCGGTGTACCAGGGCGGCGGATGGCAGCGGTGACAGGCCACGGCGGGGCTGAAGAACAGTTGGCGACCGCGGCGCGCCGCTGGCGTCAACCGCCCCTGCACCCGGTGAGGACTGGGTAACGGCTGAAGTGTGCGCAGGTAGGCGTCGATGGCCGCCGCCTCTTCTTCAGGGCGCCGGGCGAACAGGATGTGCCGCAGGCCCGACCGAACAGCCGCCTCGGCCGATGGCCGCACGCCCGTACTCATCACCGGGGGCGTCCGATGGGCCAATAGCATGCTCTTGGTGTTCTTCGGGTTGCCCACGCCATCGTTGAGCAGGTCCCAGTTCAGCGCGTCAGCCCGCCCATCCGGGTGGCAGCTGGCGCAGCTCTGCCAATGCTGGTAACAGATCCGCGCATCGTGGAAGAGCATTTCACCGCGGCGGGCGAACGACGGCTCGGGCGCCGGCCCCAGCGGGATAGTGGCCGGCGACCGCGGCCGGCCTGCGGCCAGGTCAACCTTTTCCAAAGCATCCGAAAAATACCCAGCCACATAGGCCGTACCGCCGGCCAAGGCAATCGCCCGCGGCCCTTCGACAGCCAGGCGAATCCGGCGGCGCAGCCCGGTCAAGTCGCCGAAGCGGTTCGGGATGCCCGCGGCGAGCGGTGACGCGTAGTTGCGCCGAGCCAAGCGCCGGAACAGCGCGGCACGGTCAATGACGCTCAATTCGTGCGAGCCGGCATGAACGACACATAGCCAGCGCCCGTCGGCTGAACAGGCCACGCCCCACGGGTTACCCGCGCCCAGCTGCTGCTCGTCCAATTGGATCGTATCGACCCGTCTGCAACTCCTGGTGTCCAGGATGCTCAGGGCGTTGATCGTGGTCCATCCGCCGTCCACTTGGGCCGGCACCAGCTGGTAGTTGCCCAGGATGTGAGTCACGTAGGCCTCCCGCCCATCGGGTGACAGGGCCAACCGGCGAACCGACGTGGCCCCGTCAGGAAGCGCGGCCCGACGGATCTGCCCCGTGTCCACGTCCAGGAAACTCACCACCGGGGCAATGAAGAATCGGTTTGCCGGCCCGGAAGGCAAATGGTGGATCACCACCACGGTCCGGCCGTCACGTGTTACGGCCGCCTGCAGCGGTTCGCGGTCGACGCGCACCGACCGCACAAGCCGCCCTTGAGCCGTGTCCATGATCCAGAGCGTATGGTCAAAGCGGTTGCAGACGTACAGGCGCCGGCCGTCGGGTGAAAGGGCTGGCCCACAGGGTGTGTGTCCTCCCGGAATAGTGCCAGCCACTCGGCCCGTGTCCGCTTCGATCACAGCCACCTGGCCCGGCGCACCGGCACAGGTCACATAGAGCAGTTCGCCATCGGGCGTCACCGCCACGCCGGTGGCAGCCCCTGGAAGATCCACGCGGCCCATCAGGTGGCCCTCGGGCAGACCGACTACAGCCAACTGCCGACCGTCGGCCAAGGCCACGAACAACCGCTCGCCGTCGGCCGACGGCGCCATGGCCGTCGGGCCCAGGTAAGCGGTCCGGGAGATCGCAGAGGCCGGGCCCACGCCGAACAGACCCACCGTCGCGGCGAGCACGAACCCCAATCCCGGCGACCGAACGGACCACGCCACGCCGCGGTTGAGGGCGACCACCCGACCCATCGCCGCGATTCCCCCTTACTTTTGCACCCCGTGGGCGTCGGCCAGTTTGGCTTTCGCTCGCCCGTCCACCGCGCTTCGTACCGCAAAGAAGTCCTCCCGATCGATCGTCTTGCCGGCCGCCCCGGCCAACTCCTCGATCTGCTCCACCGTTTTCACTCCGCAGATGGCCACATGGATGGCCGGATGCATGAGCGTCACTGCCGTGACCAGCTGCGGGATGCTCAACCCGTACCTGGCAGCGATCGGTGCCAGCTTTTGCACCCCGTGGCACAGCTCCACAAACCGCCGGCCCCGGAAATCGGGATGGAAGCGGCGAAAATCGTCGAAACTCTCCTGCCCCGTGTACTTGCCCGTCAACAGACCTTTGTGCAACGGCGAATAGACCATCACGCCGATCCCTTCGGCCTGACAATACGGGAGCAAATCATCTTCGATGCCCGGATCAATGAGGCTGTAGGGCGGCTGCACGACCCAATAGGGACCGAAGCGCCGCTGGGATCGTACTTGCTCCACCGTGTGGTTACTCAGGCCGATCTGGCGGATCTTCCCTTGGTCGCGCAACTCCAGGAGTGTTGCCGCCACATCGGCCAGCGGCGTCAACTGGTCGTAAAAGTGGAGCAAATAGAGGTCGATCCTTTCGATGCCCAAACGCTTGAGCGACGCCTCGCAACGCTCGACCAGGTGCCGGGGCGAAAGGTCCGGATAACGCGAACCGTCCGGCTTGAAATGGTTGAACACCTTGGTGGCCACCACCAGCTCGTCACGCGGCAGATCCTTGATCACCTCGCCCAACACCGTCTCCGCGTACCCGTCCCCGTAGGCATCGGCGGTGTCGAAGAAATTGATGCCCAACTCGAAGGCCCGCCTCATGGCCGCTGCGATCTGGTCTTGTGGCTGGGGCCCCCAGAACCGCGGACTCAGCTGCCACGTGCCGAAGGCCACCGGTGATACGGCCAGATTGCTCCGTCCCAAGATGACTCGCTCCATCGTCACTCCCTTCCTCCGCACCAGGTCATTCGCTCAAGGTCTCATCGCCCCCAAGGATGAGTGCTTGCTGTGTCCCTTACGTCTGAAGACGGCACCACAAACAGGGTCCTGCGAACAGACACGACAAAGGGGTGGTCTCTATCGGCGCCGAAGCAGCACGGCCCAATCCTGGTCCGCGTCGGCGGGCGGCAGGCCCAAGGAGACCACGCCTCCGCCGCGCAGGGAACGCGCGTCGCCCACGAACCGGCCCTCGCGCGGGTCGTACCACCGCAGCCGGAACCTGCCCGAGTGGCCCGACAGATCCAGCGATGCGGCCGGACGTCCCACGGGCAGGTAGACCGCATAGACCTGCCCGGGCCGGGTGAACACTTGCGGCCCCAGCTGGAAGGAACGGCCGCCGTGCGTGCCCACCCGGATCGTGCCGCCCCGAGCCAACTGGTCGGCCGGTTCCATCTCCCAGAAGGGCAGGTTCTCCTCCATGAAACGTCGCGCATACCAGCAATAGTCCCACAGGCGATCCAGCGCCGGCGTCTTGAAACTGTCCGTCTTCAGCGTGTCCTCCAGGATGAACTCCAGCATGCCGCCGGACAAGTACGTAGGCCAGATCTTCTCCCGCCGGTGGCCGCCGGGGTCGTTCACGGCCAGATGCGCCTGCGCCTGGCCCCGATCCACGGTGAACTCGTCCATCGCCACCGGCAGCGGCCGGCCCGCTTCGGCCGTGGCGCGCCGGAAAGCTTCGGCCAGCGTGTCGATGCGGCGCTGGCCGAGCTGGATCGAGGTCATACTGAATCGCGGATCGCCGAAGGTGAATCGCAAGGCCTTGAGCGGATCGCCGGCCGAGTGGACGGTGATAGGGTGGTCATAAGGATCCAGGGCCTGGAGGTAACCAGCAAAGGAGCGCACGCGGTCGGGCCCGAAGTCAAAACCCAAATTGTACTCTTCGCAGAGATTCCACTCCAGGGCCAGATGGTGGCCGAAACGGGCGACCATCTCGCGGTAGTACAGTTTGCGTTCCGTTCCCAGTCGCCCGTCGTCCAATTCCCGCTTGTTCGGCTCCTCCGCCTCGTTGAACACGAAATGGAGGAAGATCCCACGCCGCTGGGCATGGTCGAAGACCGTTTCCCACTGGCGCAGCTTGCCGACGTCATAGTGCAGATTGTCGTTGTTGGGGTTGCCCTTCGGGTTGGGCTTTCCGGCCCACGGCCAGACGTCTTGGCCGTCGCCGCCGATGTTCATCACCAGGAAGTAGATACTGTTGACGTGTTTGGAGGCCAGGTAGTTCAGCGCGCCGATGATGCCGCGGCCCCGGCGGTTGCCCCAGTCGGGATCGCCGGGGTGCCAGTCTTCCACGTGGTCCGCATAGGTGTGGCTCGGTGTGGTGTTCTCGAAGCCAGCATAGGCGAGGAAGTTCTCCGGGCTGTCCGTGCCGCCTCGGATCCAGTAGGGGCCATTGCGGAACTTCAGGTAGTGGCCGCCGACGTACTCGAGCCGACCCCATTGGAGCAAACCGGGGCCGGGCGGGGCCGTGGGATCGAAGGGGCTGAAGCCCCCCAAGGCTCGGGCAGCCGCAGACTCGGCGCTGGAGGCGACCGTGAAACGGCCTGATACGCCGTCCAGTGCGGCGGGCCGTCCGGCGTCCCGTTCCAGCGCGACGGCCACCTGGGGCCCGTGGCGGAAAGACGCCTTGTAGGTCCATCGGCCCGGCTGGTCCGGTGCAAACCGCACCCGCCAGACGTTGCCGGCCGGCCCGCCGTGACCGTCACCGTCAAAGAACCCTGGCACGCTGTACGTTTGACCTGATGGTCCGCGGAAGATGACCTGGAGCCGGTAATCCAGAA
>DQVB01000323.1 GCA_015661985.1 Planctomycetota bacterium
ACAAAACATGCACTTAGTGTAATCGATCACAAAGGACGTGACCCGAAATCCCTTCTTGCCCTCCACCCGCTCTTTGCCGATGTAGATGCAGTCGACCGGGCAGTCCCGAGCGCACCGTTCGCAGGCGATGCACGAGGTCAGATCGAAGCGGTGGAAGCCCCGGTAGCGGGGAGCCACCGTGACCGGCTTCTCCGGATACTCGAAGTGCTCGGTGAACGTGAGCCGCTGGGGATTGTACGTCCTGCCCCAGTAGCGAATGGTCACCCATAGCGCGTCGGCCACCGTGGCCACGGCCACCCAGATATTACGAAACCAACCCAAAAGGCCGGTCCGATTCTGTGCCGACCAGGCACTTGCCATATGCTCATCCCTCCATTTGAACGTCTTCCGGCGCCATCGGTAGACAGACCCTTCCGGACCTCTTGTATCCAGCCGGCAGGAACCACATGCCGCTTGGCAAGCAGTAGCGACGTTGTGTTGGTTCGAATCGCCAGCGGCCGCAGGCGTCTTCCGGCGGCTGGTCAGTCGCCACAAAACGCGGGACCTGTCCCTTCAGAGACCGCTGTCCGTTGGAATTATAGCGACTCAACCCCCGGACGTAAGCCGTCCCCGAGGCGGCGGCGCACCGCGCGATGGGGACAGACTCGTGACAGTGTGCGCATATACCGTTACGCGAAGCAGGCCAGGCTCCCGCGGCCCTGCCCTGGCCACCCAAAAGGCACGGCCCCAATACCCAAAAGGATCAGCCGGCGCACGAGAAAGGGCCGACCCTTTGGACGATCGGCCCTTTGGCACGCATTCTCAACGAAGGCCACTCTGAGGTCGCTTACAGAGATGGCGTCCCACGGAAGCCAGCCGGAAGTTCAATCCCACCACCACTGGCCCTCGGCCAGCTCCAGCCGCGTCTGCTCGCGAAGCTGGGACACTTTGCCCTGCTGGTCGGGCAGGATGTTCTCCGGCTGCAATGCCATGGCGGCTCGAATCTCCACGCCGCCCCCGATGGGCGTCATCAACGTGCTGCCCTTCCACAGGGCGTTGACCGCCGACTCGGCCTTACGCGGTGCATTGTACGTGCGCACCGGCAAGGCTTCCTCACTGCCGAACAGTTCCATCTTCCAGTTGGCTTTGCCGTACAGATCCTCTTGCTGGATATACGCGGCCACGATGACTAAGTCGATCAAGTTGCGCAGTTCGGCGTAAACGGGCGACCGCTTGGCCAACTCGGGGTATTTCTCCGTGAAGCTCTGGACAAAGGCCTGGCTGGCTCGGTTGCTCCGCTGCGCCGCCTGCCGTTGGCCGGTGGCCGAAACCAGCTCGTCTTCGCCAACCAGTTTGACGCCATCGCCCACCAGTTCCATGGCCAAACCGTCCTCGCTCCGCCGTACACACTGGTAGTCCGGCACGAAAAACCACCGGAACAGGGCGTTGCGCGATACCTGTGACGGACTGACCCGCTCGACGAAACTGACCAGGCGCACCGGGGGCGTTTCCAACCCGATGCCGATCAGTTTCATCCGGTAGTCGGCCTCCACCATCACCTGGGCAAAATGCGTATCCGCCGGCACACCGTTGACCGTCACCTCCTGCATCCCCAGGCTCGATCGAACGCCCACCGCGAACTGCAACGTCTGATCCCGGCGGGCATGGGGGCCGAAGGCCCGTAAGAAACGTTGCAGGGCCGCCAGCCCCTCCTGGGTCGGATCGATCGAACAGCCGACCACCGGGGTGGGTTCGGCGCCGGGCGGAAAGGCCCGCAGCGCCACGACCAGGTCCTGCAATTGGACCACCGGCTGCCCGGTCGTCAACCCGACCACCCGGCCAGCCAAGTTGGTCATCCAGCCCTCGGCGGGGCCAGCCAGCACAATATCGCCCGTCTCGGGGTAGAAGAACACGTAGCGGACACGGAGAAGACCGGCCAGGTAGCGCATCTCGTCGGTCACCATCCCCTGGTTATGACGGATCGCCTCTTCCAGGCGGTTCAGGCACACCTTGCGCAGCGGGCTAAACCTCTGCAGGTCCGGCGCAAGCGACGCCCGCGCGGCGGCCATCCGCTGACGGGTCAGCGTCCCGCCTGGGTCCTGGTACAGCATCCGCTGCAACACCCCTTGCGCATCGACCACAACCCCGGCCACCCCGAGGTTCGGCTGTTGCTGACCACCGCAGGCCTGGCGCACAGTCAGCCCTACCAGCAGCGGCAAAAACAATGCCACTATGAAAGCTTGCCAACGCATGAGCACCTTCTCCATCTCCGCGGAAACTGTCCGATACGCTCCCACCATGCCCGACCGAAGGTCAAGGGTGGGAGCGTGGGGTGGACTCGGCACAAACAAGGGCCCCCGCCCTCCAGGCGGACCATCCTTCCATTTTCTCGATCTTAATTGGGCAAGATAGGCAAAGCAACAAGACGGTCTAAATTTCAGCCTCCGGACCGCATGCCCGTCTGATGCAGGACCATCATATCCAGATGTGGGGTATCCCGCGGCCCAGCCCGGCTGTCCGGACATCGTTCCCGCCGCCGCCCGGCCCGGAAAGCCCGTTCAAGCCCGGCGGCGCAATCGGCACCTCGCCGGTCTGACCGTAGGCTGCGTCGCCCGACACAGGCGAGGCTGCTGCGGGCGGGCTAGCTATTTCAGGGGGCGAATCTTGATATTCCTCCACCGCACATAGAGTGGTTCTTCGCGCTTGCCCACGCCGTGTACTTGCAGCCCGATGAACCCTTCACGGCTGGCCTCTTCGTCCGTCAGATCGGCGATGGGTGTGTCGTTGATCCACGTCTTGATGTTGGGCCCCCGGGCCAGGACGCGGTACCGGTTCCACTGGCCGTTCTTCAACGCGCTGTGCGTGTCGCGCTTCTTGCTCAGCCAGCCGCGGCCGGTGGCTTCGCCGTAGATGTAGCCGGCTTGTCCCGGTGAAGCTTCGATCTCCACCTGGGGGCCGTAAACGCGGTCATTCTCCTTGATGTTGCTGCGGATCTGGACGCCACTGTTGAGCTGGTTGTCCACCTTGACCTCGAAGACCAGCTCGAAATCCCGAAACCGCTCTTTGGTACAAAGAAACGTGTTCGGGCTGTTGGGCACGGATTGGCCCACGATGGCGCCGTCCTCGACCCAATACTTGGCCCGGCCGCCGTGCTTTTCCCACCCGTTCAAGGTCTTGCCGTCGAAAAGGGATCGCCATTGGCCTTTTTCGGCGGCACCAGAAACACTCGTCGTGATGGCCACGACGCACGTGACCACTGCAATCAGCAAGCAAGATAGCCGTCTCATGAGATGCTCCTTTCGCAAAACAACCTCGCCGGACACCCAGCGGGGCCCTACCAACGCCGCTGGATGACCGAACCGTCGTACCGCCTTCTCGACCCCACATCACCCGATCGGAGTATATGCGGAGGCAGTGCTGTCAGCAAGCGCGGCCCTCCGGCAGCGGCAGCCAAACGCTCGCCCCCGCGCTGCTCGGCCCGCAGAGCCTGTCGGCCGTCGCTGGACGCCACGCTGTACTGCCGTTAAAGTGGGAGGGCGTCCAGAGCATCCACCACCGACCGCTCTTGTTCATAACCTGGCATAACGTGGGTGCCCCGAGCGCATATCCCTTGTTGGTTGTGGCGACAGGCTGGGGAGCCTATCCCACGTCAGGAGCCGGACGAAGGAGACAGGCAATGGGGATCTCACCTCTGTTTCGCGTTCTGGGGGTAGGGATAACTTGTGCTGTGCTGATTGCCGCGGCGCCGGCGGCGCCGGCGCCACTGATGCCGAACGCATCGTTCGAGGAGGCAGAGGGGGGTCGACCTGCGGGATGGCAGCCCCATACGTGGGGCGGCAAGGCCGAATTCGGCTACGGCCTCGAGGGTCGAAAGGGAAGCCGGGGTGTATGGATCGGTTCGCAGGAAGGCGCCGATGCTGGGTGGACGGTGAAGGTGCCCGTGGAGCCGTTTTCCGTGTACCGACTTTCCGGTTGGATCAAGACGGAAGACGTGCGGCCGACCACGGGTCGCGGGGCCCTGTTGAACCTGCACAACATCCAGGGCGTGGCCACCGGCCCGGTTCGGGGCACCAGCGACTGGACGCGCGTGGAAGTGGTCTTTGAAACGGCCAACCAGGACTACGTGCAGGTGAACTGCCTTTTCGGCGGGTGGGGACTGGCCACCGGCAAAGCTTGGTACGACGACCTGAAGCTCCAGCGCCTGGACACGCGTGAGTTCCAGCCGCGCCTTGCCATCGACGCCCGGCAAACGGGCGAACCGATCTCCGAGTATATTTACGGCCAATTCATCGAACACCTGGGCCGCTGCATCTACGGCGGCATCTGGGCCGAAATGCTCGAAGATCGGAAGTTTTTCAGTTCCGTGGGCGCTGAGCAATCACCATGGAAAGCTGTAGGCAAGCCCGAGGCGGTGCGCATGGTCCGCGCAGGGTCGTTTGTGGGCGAGCAAACGCCGGAAGTGGTGGTGCCGGGGGACGGGACCCCGGCGGGGATCGTCCAGGGCGATTTGGGATTGGTGCAGGACAAAACGTATGTGGGCCGCATCTGGCTGGCCGGCGAGGTGTCCGCGGCTCCGGTGGAGGTGAGCTTGGCCTGGGGCGACGGCTCTGGCTGCCGCGACACGGTACGAATCGACAAGCTGGGTCCGAAGTACACGAAGACGTTGCTACGGTTCAGCGCCGGTGCCACAACGGGCGACGGGCGGTTGGTGATCACTTCCCGCGGCCGGGGTCGATTCCGCGTCGGCACGGTGTCTCTCATGCCGGCGGACAACGTTCACGGGATGCGTGCCGATACACTGCGGCTGCTCCGGGAGCTGGACGCCCCCATCTACCGCTGGCCCGGCGGCAACTTCGTCAGCGGATACAATTGGCGCGACGCCATCGGCGACCCCGACCGCCGACCACCGCGCAAGAACCCGGCCTGGAAAGGAATCGAACACAACGATTTCGGGATCGACGAATTCCTCACCTTCTGCCGCCTGTTGAACACGGAGCCGTTGATCGTGGTCAACAGCGGGCTGGGCGACGTGCAGATGGCTGTCGAAGAGCTCCAGTACGCCAATGGATCGCCCGAGACGCCCATGGGTAAACTTCGTGCCAGGAACGGACATCCCGAACCATATGGCGTCACGTGGTGGGGGATTGGCAACGAGATGTACGGCCGCTGGCAGCTGGGTCACATGCCGCTGGAACAGTACGTCAAGAAACACAACCGATTCGCCGAAGCGATGCGCGCCGAAGACCCCTCGGTCAAACTCATCGCCGTGGGGGCCGCGGGACCGTGGAGTGAGGGTATGATGCGGCACTGCGCCGATCACATGGACTTGATCAGCGAACATTTCTACGTCCGTGACCTTCCGGGACTGATCGCCCATGTGCGCCAGATGGCCGACCGGATCCGCGCCAAGGCGGACGCCCACCGCGACTACCGCCGGCGGCTTGAATCGCTCCAGGGCAAGGATATCCGTATCGCCATGGACGAATGGAACTACTGGTACGGCCCCCATCTGTACGGCGAACTGGGCGTGCGCTACCACCTGCGCGATGCCCTGGGCGTGGCGGCGGCCTTCCACGAGTACGCTCGCCAAAGCGATATCATTTTCATGGCCAATTACGCCCAGACGGTCAACGTGATCGGGGCCGTCAAGACGAGCAAGACCGCGGCGTGCTTGGCCGCCACCGGAGTGGCCCTGAAGCTGTATCGCCACCGTTTCGGCGCCATCCCGGTGGCGACCGAAGCGGGCAAGCCTCTGGACGCGATGGCCGCCTGGAGCAGCGATCGGAAAAGGCTCACCCTGGGCGTCGTGAACCCCACGCGCACGGCTTTCGACGTGCCGCTCACCGTGCGAGGTGCCCGTCTGAAAGGCACCGGCCGGCTGTATCGGATCGCCGGCCCCGACCCGATGGCCTACAACGAACCGGGCAAAGAGCCGCAGGTGGTCATCAGGGAGTCGGAGGTGACGGGTGTGACCGACAGGGTGCGGATCCCTGGGTGCAGCGTCTCCTTGTTTGTGTTGCATATAGAGCAACCGTGATCGGGTCCGTAGCATCTGGATAGCAAGAAGCCGAAAAAGCCGATGCCCCATGCCATCCGCATTACTGTGGAAGATGTCAGCTTGGCCGCGGAGCTGAACGATTCACCCACGGCGGCGGCCGTGCTGGATGCCCTGCCCATCGAAGCTTCGGGGAGCTTGTGGGGCGAAGAGATCTACTTCTCCATCCCCGTCCGGGCCGAACTGGCCCCGGATGCCCGGGCGGATATGGAAGTGGGCGAATTGGCCTATTGGCCGCCGGGCAACGCCTTCTGTATCTTCTTCGGCCCCACCCCCGCCTCGACCGGCCCGGCGCCGCGGGCGGCCAGCGAGGTTAACCCGATCGGCCGCGTCTTGGATGACGTCGAGCCGCTCAAATCGGTTCCCGACGGGGCGGTGGTACGAATCGAAAGGGCCTAGCGTGGGGCAGGCTTCCAGGCT
>DQVB01000364.1 GCA_015661985.1 Planctomycetota bacterium
AACTTGAAAGCCGTTGCGTGCCCCGGAAGAGTGATCTCCAGTGACTTCGGGCGAATCAGCTCTTTGGAGAATGTGTCGAACATAACGCGGGTTACGCTCAATGGCTCGCCAACGTCATTCAACTCGAAATGGCACCAAACGTCTGCGCTCATGGCATACTCGCCTTACAGGGTTGGATAAATCTGTCGGCCTTTTGGGTCAACGATGATTGCCTTGAGCGTGTCAGGGTATCCGTACCGGTTTACCATGTCGTCCTGGAGTTGTTTGGCTTTCTGTATTAGCTTGTCGCGTGCCCCAGGACGCTTTATAACGTCTTCCGTCACCTGCACGAAGACCGAGCGAAAACGGGCGCCGTCGGTTTGCTCTGCTGCGTCGAGAACCCTGTCTTTGAGATTGTCAATGCTTCTTCGCAGAACCTTGACCTCTCGCTTGAGAGTCCCTCGAACGCCATCCACTACCGCCTCCGCGACGATGTCCGCGCCCGGTCGGCCAGCCCCCGGTACGGTCAACGTATTCTCCACGACCTCCTCCGAGAATTCGAGCGCGCCAAGCATGGCTCTCCAACTCGCACCTAAATGGCCGTGTGCCGTTCGGCATCAGGATTGAGTGTAGCAAGTCGGGAAGAGCCGGAAAATGGGAGATGGTGTCGTCCTCTCCGCTGGAGCATGGCTGGAGGCGTGCCGCCTGGACGCGGGAGATGCTGGTGGAGACGATAGCCGAGAAGACGGGGATCCGGATCCATGTGGCCACGATGAGCGTGGCGTTGAGGAAGATTGGTGCCCGTCGGGGGCGGCCGAAGCCGACGATGGAGTCGACGTGGTCGAAGCGGCGAAAAGAGGAGGCGATTGCGGGAGATCGAGGAGTCGGTTGAGGATGCAGCTGAGGACGACGTGGTGGTTTATGTGGATGAGGTGGGCAGTCGCCAAGCCACGCGTTTATTGGTGCGTAACGAACTCGCCCGCCTCCACCACTACAAATCGCGTAACATCCTGCCACCGAGGAAGTCGAACGAGCGCAGGTGGTTGATACAGCGGAAGTAGTGTGACGGAGTCTCTTTTTCAAGATTGAGTCACTGCAGCCGCTCCCAGGCACGCCAACGGCACCGCAAGCGCGACGATACGCCGCGACAACGGTCCAGACCGCCCCCCAAGCCCCCCCAAAAAACACCCCGGCTGCCGGCCTTGGTGCGGAAGTTGGGCTACGGTGCGGCGCTTTCGAGGTAAGCCTCAACGGGTCGTCCCCGGCGTGCTTGGCGGCGCTGGTGGGCCGCTTTGCCAACCGCTTCGAGGATGCCCTTTTCCACTTCCAGGCGGAAGCGGACGCCGCGGTCGATGGCGGAGGCGACGACGCGCAGGTGGTCTTGGCCTTCGCCCTGCTCCAGAAGCTCGGCAACTGCCGCGGCCCGTTCCCGTTGGGGCGGCTCGCCCACATCGGCCACGAAGCGGGTCAAGGCTCCCACGTCCACGGTCATCCGCACCGGCGGTACCATGCCGGAACGCTGGGAGGCCGACTGCTGGATCGCTCGCCGCAGTGTCTCCATCGGATCGCGCCCGGCGGCCAAATAGACGCTCTTCGGCCCCACGCCCACAACCACTTGCAGCTCGTCACCGACCAGCTCGACCAACTCGTCCCGCCGGCGCGCGTCCGGTGGGATCGGCAGCGACACGGTGTGGAACGTCACGTCGCCTTCGCGACCTGCGTCCATGCGGATGGCGCGGTCGGCAAAGGCCGGGTTTTCTCGCCCGAGGGCCTCGGCCAGCGTCCGGATGGTCTGGTCCACGGGCCCGCCATCAGCCACCATGCCGCCGACGGCCACGGTGAGGGCGTCTGGTTTCAGAACCATCAGGCCCCCGCCGTCAAAGCGGCTGGTCTGGATCGTCTTCTGCACGACGTCCAGCAGCCTGTTGATCAGCTTGCGACCCAATTCGGCTTCGGCGGCCGGTCGGCCTTGGCCCTCGAAGTCCTCGAGGGCCCGCGACCGAATGGCGTCCACGGCGTCGGCCAGGTTGGTTGAATCGATCTCGGGCAGCGTGCCCGCGACGTTCCAGCACACGGTCGCCTGCGGCTGAAGGAACCCGCCAAAAGCCGTGGTCGAGCGGCCCAGGGCCGCAAAGTGGCGAGCCGTTGGCGTGTCGGGCATGGCGGTGACGGCCAGTTCGATCGAGGCGGTACCGGCTTCGTGGTCCAGGGACCAACCTACGGTGAACTGCTCCACGTCTTTGGCCAGGCCGGTGGCGATGCCCAGGAAATACTGGCCGACCAACCGCCGGGCCAGGTATTCCTCTTCGGGTTCACCGGGGCGCCGCTGCAGGTCGGCCTCGCCCTGCGCCCGGATGCCCTCGACCACCTTCTGGCGCACAGCTTCCGGGACGGCGGCCAGGTTCACTTGCACAGCCAGATCGTACTGATCGGCCAGCCCTTGGATCGCTCGGGCCGGATCCGCAGGCAGGGAGGCCAACGCCTCGGGTTTGGGAGCCACACAGGCCCACGAGCCCACTTGCTTGACGTAGCCCGGCCGTTCGGGCCTGCCGATCCTCAGCACGCCATCGCCCACATCTTCGGGCTGGCCGATCAGGTGCTGGAGGGCTTCCAGCAATCCGTCCAGATCGGTCACAGGTACGATGGCGTAGCCGGTCAGCAGATGTTCCGGGACGTTCACGCCACGGGCCAGCTTTTCCTCGTCCACTTGGATGACCGCGCCCCACGGGCGCTGTTTGTCCAGCCCGGGGAAATCTTGGCCCTGGGCGAAGACCATTCGGGCCAAAAAATCGAGCCCAGCGGCCAGATCGGGTTGGCCCGAAATCCGGCCGATGTACCCCACGTCGGCTCTCCACTCGCTGTAGCCGGAAAAGGCCACCACAGCCAATGGTCTGCCCGCCTGGGCCGGCGCGGAAATGGCCAGGCTGATCAGCGAGGCGATGCCCAGGATCAGGATCGATGCTCTGCGTACCTTCATCTTGCTTTCTCCTCTGTTCGGGTTTGAAAACGAGCCGGGAGGCCCCTCGGAGCACTCCCTGCCACCCACCAGCCGGAACGTTCGCCGGCGCTGCGGCCACCTCTGTGCCAGAATGCCCCCGGGCCTTCCCGGCAACCCAGCCGCTGCCGCTCGGGGCCCGCCGAGTGCTGGCCCTGCGGTGCGCCGCTCGCCCAGCCAACAGGCTTTTGGCCCTGTTGGCCGCAGCCCCATCGACTCGATCCGGCCAGCGACAAACGGTGCTGGCCCCGGGACCAAAGAGTTATTCGCCGGCAGCCGGGCAGTCTTGGGAAAACCTCGCCGGGAGCACCGGCCCAGACAGAAAGACAGACAAGCCTGTCACACCCCCCCGGGGCAGCCGGTCCCCGGGGTTCGGCAGCCGCGGCAGCTCGGCCGCTTGTGGCCCCCGATCCGTCGTGCCGGAAGGCGGACGGTTGCGGGTTCTGCGACAGCCTCGGGGGCGTCGAGGTGGGACGTAAACAAACAAGGACGGGAACCATTCCCGCCCAGAGAGTATGACCGATACACTCTGAAGGGGCATGGTTGCCGTCCGCGGTCAGAAACTTGCTCGGCGCCGGCTGTTCAGCGTTCGCGGTAGGTGATGCGGCCTTTTGTCAGGTCGTAGGGTGACAGTTCGACCGTCACCTTATCGCCTGGCACGATGCGGATGAAATGCTTTCGCATCCGTCCGGCCACGTGGGCGATCACTTGATGACCGTTTTCCAGCTTGACGCGGAATCGCGTGTTGGCCAGGGCTTCGGTCACAACGCCCGGCACTTCCAAACCTTTTTCTTTTGGCATACACAGCTCCCTGTGCAAGGGCGGTATGGGGCCACCCCGGCGGCGGCCCGCACCATAATTCAATGTAGCATTCTGGCCACGGCCTTCCAAGACCGGCCGCTTGGCTTGACAAGCATGTCCCAGCTGGTAGTTTGCGGGTATTGGTCGAGGGGCGTCCTGTGTGCCAGAGGGCCGCACACGGAGGCCTGGAAGCGTTTCGAACCCTGCCTGGGACCGGGCCGTCGTCCGGCGGCTCATTTTTTTGCCCCGGTTCACTGGAGGGCTTGGGGAGGCCTATAATGCTCGTCATTCCACGCAAGGTGGGAGAGGCCATCGTCATTGGTGATGAGATCACGGTGACGATAGTGGCGATTGGAGGGGACCGCGTGCGGTTGGGGATCCAGCACCCCAAACACGTCTCGGTGCACCGTAAGGAGGTGTGGGAAGCCATCCACGGACAAACGGCTACCAGGGGCGGGGAGCCGGGCGGGTTGCCCAGGGGCCGCGCGCACTGAAGGGCCGCGGTCGACGCGAGCGACCGGCTTGGTTCCGGACAGCCCTCTGGCGTCCTCGGGCCGGTGGCCGATGACAGGGCCGGTCGGGCCGTGCGTCCCTTTCGGATAGCTCGCACCCGCCGCCGTTGACCGTGCGTTCAGGCGGCCCAGGAATCCAGAGGCTGTTCGCCCGGGTGTACGTCGCTGCGGTCGCGCCCCGGGCCAGGCTGAGGACGGACGGCGAAGGAAGGGACCTGTGATGACAGCACTGAGTTACGAGCAAGCGTACGAGCAGCTGTGCCAGTGGACGAAGACCGATTCGCTGTTGAAACATGCCCGCGCGGTCGAGGTGGTCATGCGCCGGGCAGCGGGCCGTTATGGGGGCGACGAAGCGGATGAACTGACCTGGGCCATCACGGGACTGCTGCATGATGCGGATTACGAGCAGTGGCCGGAAGAACATCCGAAGCGGGTTGTGGATTGGCTGCGCCAGCGCGGTGAAGAAGAGATCGCCTACGCCGTGGCGTGCCATCAGACCAAATGGGGGCTGGAGCCCAAGTCACCGTTGGACCGCAGCCTGCTGGCCTGTGACGAGTTGGCCGGGTTCGTCATCGCCTGCTGCCTGGTGCGTCCGGATGGTGTGGCGTCGTTGGCGCCGAAAAGTGTCAAGAAGAAATTGAAAGACAAGGCCTTTGCGGCCAAGGTGGACCGCCAGATCATCCACGACGGCGTGGAACTGCTGGGCGTGGACCTGGGTGAGCACATCCAGCTGGTGATCGACGCGCTGCGGCCACATGCCGAAGAGTTGGGCATCAGCGGGAGCGGGACCTGACGCTCCGGCCGCGGGGCGGAGCCCGGGGCCGAATGCCGAGCGGGGTGGTGGGGCGGGTCAGCGGCCCGG
>DQVB01000269.1 GCA_015661985.1 Planctomycetota bacterium
CACAGCGCCGGGGCCGGCGGCTGGGCGGGCGAAACGGGCAGGGGGGGTGGCCGCCCCGGCATCGGGGGACTACCGGGACGGCCTGGGGTTATACCGAAAACGGGTTGGTTTTTCCGCTTGTCGAGCTCTTCCCGGTTCCGGCGCGGAAATGTCCAACCGTGCGTGGTATAAACTCACCGGTTCTGTCTACGATCCGGCCGGAAGGCTGGTTCGCAGATTTCTGCCGAATCCGTTCCCTTCTCCCGGCGCCGCCGGTCGAGCGGCTTCAGTACATGTCATGGGGGCCGCCGTGGCCTGGGCCCGGGGGGCCCTTGTCTTCTTTGGGCTTTTCGGCCACCAGGGCATCGCTGGTGAGCATCAACGTGGCTACGCTGGCCGCGTTCTGCAGGGCCGTGCGGGCCACCTTCGTCGGGTCGATCACACCCGCCTTGACCAGGTCCTCATAGACGCCAGCGGCCGCGTTGTAGCCGAAGTTGCCCTTGGCTTCCGCCACCTTTTCGCAGACGATGCCGCCGTCTTGGCCAGCGTTTTCGGCGATCTGAATCAGCGGGAAACGGCAGGCCCGGACGACGATCTTGTAGCCTATTTCTTCGTCGTGGGTCAGTCCGTCCGGCTGGACGGCCATCGATGCGCGTAGCAAGGCCACCCCCCCGCCGGGAAGGATCCCTTCCTCGACGGCCGCCCGGGTGGCGTGCAGGGCGTCCTCGACGAGGGCCTTCTTCGTTTTCATCTCGCTTTCCGTGGACGCCCCCACATTCACCTTGGCCACGCCACCGGCCAGTTTGGCCAGGCGTTCTTCCAGCTTTTCGCGGTCGTAATCGCTGGTGGCCTTTTCGATCTCCCGCCGCAGCTGGTCGATCCTCCCCTTGATTTCGCTGCTCTTGCCAGCCCCTTCGATGATCGTGGTGTTGTCCTTGTCCACGATGATCTTCTTGGCGCGCCCCAGGTCCGTGAGGGCGACGTTCTCCAGCTTCACGCCCAGGCTTTCGAACAGCACATTACCGCCCGTGAGGATCCCGATATCCTCGAGCATCGCCTTGCGGCGGTCGCCGTAGCCCGGGGCTTTCACAGCACACACCCTGAGCGTACCCCGCAGCTTGTTGATCACCAGCGTGGCCAAGGCCTCGCCCTCCACGTCCTCGGCGATCACCAAAAGCGGCTTACCCGCATTGACCACGGACTCCAACAGCGGAACCAGGTCCTTGACGTTGGAGATCTTCTTTTCGTGGATCAGCACGTAGGCGTCCTCCAGGACGCACTCCATTTTCTGCGGATCGGTGACGAAGTAGGGCGACAGGTAGCCGCGGTCGAACTGCATCCCTTCGACCCATTCCACCTCCGTCTTCAGACTCTTGCCCTCGTCGACCGTGATCACCCCGTCCTTGCCCACTTTTTCCATGGCATCGGCCAGCAGTTCACCGATTTCTTCATCGTTGTTGGCGGCGATGGCCCCCACCTGGGCCATCTCTTTCTTGGTCTTCACAGGGGTGGACATCTGTTTCAGCTTCGCGCTGATGTCCTCGACCGCCTTTTCGATACCCTGCTTCAGGTACAGGGGGTTGACGCCCGCCACGACGGCTTTGAGGCCTTCGTTGAAGATCGCTTCGGCCAGGACCGTGGCCGTGGTGGTTCCGTCTCCCGCCACGTCGCTCGTCTTGGAGGCCACTTCGCGGACCATTCGGGCCCCCATGTTCTCGTAGACGTCCTCCAGGTCGATTTCCTTGGCCACCGTCACCCCGTCTTTGGTGACCGTGGGGGAGCCGAAGCTTTTCTGCAGTATGACGTTGCGGCCCCGAGGGCCCAGCGTAACCCTTACCGCTTGGGCCAACTTGGAAATGCCGCGACGCAGGCCGTCCCGGGCTTCCTGATCAAAGGCAATGAGTTTGACCATGGGATATGTTCTCCTTGTCTGAGTCAGGCGGGCCGGAAGGACACCGCCGGAACTGGGCCATCAATCACAAGTCAAGTGTTGGTGGCCGGTGCTGTCCCTGCTGGGGCAACCGGCCGCCGTCGGAGTAATCGCGAACGTCAATTGATGATCGCCAGGATGTCCTCCTCGCTCATCAACAGCAGCTCCCGGTCCCCTACCCTGAACTCTTCCCCTGCGTAAGAGCTGAACAGGACGCGGTCACCCACTTTCACCTGGAAGGGGGCCCGCGAGCCGTCGTCCAGCAGCCGGCCGTCACCGACACTGATCACTCTGCCGCGGGCCGGTTTGTCCTTAGCCGTATCGGGCAGCACAATCCCACCGGCCGTTGTCTCTTCCGATTCCTCTCGTTCCACGACCACACGATCGCCCAACGGCTGGAGCTTCAGGTCCCCGCCGCCGGACTTCTTCTGCGGTTTCTTTTTCGCCATGTTCTGTTGCCTCCGACAACTCTCAGACTGTTTGCGGTTCTTGGCTGACACGGCCTTCGTCCGCGCAAGGCCGTCGGACAAACTCGGCTGCCAACGTCGCAGCAGATCTTCGGGTGGGGGCCCCTCTCAGCAATCGGCGCGCCAAACCGGCGTGATCCAGTAAGTCCATGCTGCGCAATGGCTTAAGTTGATCTGCCGACGCCACACTTGCGTCCACAGCCGACACAGGTGGCAGAATCGCCTCCGCCGCCCCCCGCCGGACTGCCATTTTGGCAGAAACCATCGGCGCGGCTGCCGAGGTGCTGGCCACGTTGCCCTATCGGGCCCCCGGCGTTCTGGCGACTCATCCCTTCCGAGAACCGCCCTCCAGAGCCTCCCGGCCGGCCGCCAACACCGCCAGAATCCGCTCCACATCAAACACACACCCACCCCAGTGCCCACCGCCGATCTGCTGCAAAGCTGCCCAAAGCCGCGTCTCCGCCGGGAGCCGCTCGTCGGGGCGCAACTCGGGATGGGGCTTGCGCGAGGCCAGCACCTGGGCCCCTCGGGCCGGGCCAAACTCCTGCGCCGCATCTCCCACCAGGTCCACGGAGCCTTCCAACCGCCGGCAGTCGATGACGATCCGAATGCGGTCCCCGTCGCGGACCTTCCCCAATGGACCTCCGGCCAGTGCCTCCGGACCCACCTGGCCAATACACGCCCCTGTGCTCACGCCCGAGAACCGGGCATCGGTCACCACAGCCACTTGGTAACCCCACGACAGGTAGCGCAGCGCGGAGGTGATCTGAAAGATCTCCTCCATGCCCGATCCGAGCGGGCCGCGGCCGATGAGGACCAACACGTCGCCCGGGCGCAGCTGGGCCGGGCCAGTCCCCTTGATGGCCGCCATGGCCTCCGCTTCCCGCACAAACACCTTCGCCGGCCCGGTCTTGCGATACACGCCGTCGACGTCGATGACCCGAGGATCGATGGCTGTGCTCTTGATGACCGATCCTTCCGGGGCCAGGTTACCCCGAGGGAAACAGAGCGTGCTGGTCACACCCCGCTGGGCCGCCCGCTCCGGCGTCATGATCACGTCATCTGGATTGACGCCGTCTCGCTGGCCCAATCGGCGCCGTAGTTGCTCGCGCCGGGCCGATCGCTCCCACCACCCGAGCACGTCGCCCAACCGCCGGCCGGCCACTGTCATGACGTCCAAATCCAGCAGGCCCAGCTCCCGCAGCCGCAACATCACCTCGGGCACACCGCCGGCCATGAACACTTGCACCGTGGGATAGTTGTTCGGGCCGTTGGGCAGCACATCCACGAGCCGAGGCACCTGTCGGTTGAGCTCTGTCCAGTCGTCGATGGTGGGCCGCCCGAGCCCTGCGGCGTGTGCAATGGCCGGAAGGTGGATCACCAGGTTTGTGGAACCGCCGAAGGCCGCAAACACAACCATGGCGTTGCGGATGGCCGCATCGGTAACGATATCGCGGAGTCTCAGACCTCGGGCATCCATGGCCAGCAGCGCCGAAGCGCTGCGACGGGCCATGTCCAGCCAAATGGGGTACCCGGACGGGGCCAGGGCACTATGGGGCAAAGCCAAGCCCATGGCTTCGGCCACCACCTGCGACGTGGCCGCTGTGCCCAGGAACTGACACCCTCCGCCCGATGAACCGCAGGCCCGGCACCCCAGCTGGAGGGCGTCAGCCAGCGACAACTCCCCGCAAGCAAACCGCGCACCGATCGATTGGATCTTGCCCGTGTCTTCCCCTTCGGTCGGCGGCAGGGTCACGCCGCCCGGCGCCAGAACACAGGGCAGATGCCCAAAGCTCACCAGCGCCATGAGCATCGCCGGAAGACCTTTGTCGCAGGTGGCCACACCCAGCACGCCGCGGGCCGTAGGGATCGATCGGACCAGCCGGCGGAAGACCGAGGCGGCGTCGTTGCGATAGGCCAAGCTGTCGAACATCCCCGAAGTACCCTGGGTGCGGCCATCGCAGGGATCGGAGCAGTACGCCGCATAGGGAACGCCCCCGCTTCGGGTAACAGTTTCCGCGGCCGCGCGCACGGCCTCGGCCAGTTCCCAGTGCCCGGTGTGATAACCCAGGGCGATCGGCCGGCCATCCTCGGCGCGCAGGCCCCCCAATGTGCTGAGGATCACATAATGCGGCCGGCCCGTGGCCTCCGGCGGCCAGCCCATGCCCGCATCTTGCGTCATGCCGAAAACGTCTCCGCTGGGCCGACGGCGGAGGCCCTCGGCATCCAGAGGAAGCCTTCCCCGAGGTCCCGCGGCGTGGCTCGGGAAATCGTACAGTGCCGCGTCGCCCGACTCCAACAGCCGATCAGAATCCAGCGCCATGGTTTGGCCCGCCTCCTTCGTCCGATGTAGCGGAGATTCAAATAGGGCTCGGTCTGCAGGAGGAGCGTTCCAGCCGGTCAAGGAGGCGATGCACCAGAGCGTTCATCGCCCCAACACGTCGCACCGCCCTCCCACGCGCCTGTTACTCGTATGTGAAGACGGCCGTAGCCCGGCAATCCCGGTCCGCGGTGAGCCTGATCCAGTGGGCATGGAAACCCTCGGGGAACTCGTAGTGCAGCTCTTTGCCCGGAGGAACCCGGAGTTGCCCGAAGGGGCGCCAATACCGGTGATCGAAATCCACCTCCAATGTGAAGCTCACGGCCGTAGGTTGGTCGTGGGAAAGGGCCAGCCGTTTGCGGTCGTAGCCGGTCATCAAGTACGGATCGGACGGCTCGCCAGCCTTGACGGGCGAGTCGTACCACGGCCCGCCTCGGCCGACCGGTTTGCCCAGTTTCCACAGGTCGTCGATCGCCCCGAACCAAAGTCCTGTCCCGTCGTCGGCAGAAAACACGTGCCCGTCGGGTGAGGCATCCAGGCGGACGCCGCTGAGGACCAGCAGCCCGCGCCAAGTACAGAAATCGGCGATGATCTTTCGGTGAGTGCAGACGGGCTTGATCCGCTGGACGTCCGGCTCAATGTATCCAGCCCGCGGGATCTCGTAGAACGTACCATGGATGTTGGCCAAGTACCGCTCCGTCACAGCCTCACGTACGCCTCGTGGCCAACCGAACGGAAAGGGCGCATCGAATCCCGGGTCAGTCTTGGGGAGCCGATAACGGCGGCCGCCGCGGCCCGTGAGAATGACCGATGCGCGGTCCACGTCATAAGGTGTCTTGACGCAGGCCACCTTGATCACCTCCTGGGTGCGGTCCTGTTGGGGACGGACGAAAACCAAGCGCCGGCCGTCTTCGGACAGTTGCACTTCAAAGTACTGAGTCTTCGACACCCGGCCGTCAGGGCCGACGCGGCGGGCCACCAGTTGCAGGCTGCGGTTGTGAGCCGCCGGACGGATCAACCCTACAGCGTAACCGCCGGCTCGGCCGGCATGAACCAGGCCGGAGAACCTGGACGGCTGGTCCGGCTCTCGAGGCCTGGTTGAAAACATGTGGAAATAGGCCGTCACACGGCACGGTTGACCAGCGCGGATCCGCATCCATTGGGCGGAAAGCCGCCGCGGGAGGACTTCGTACCCGTAGGGCGGCTGTACAGTCACCACTCGCCAGACCTCCCACTCGCCCCGCCCTTGGCGGTCCACCTCCAGCCTGAACCTGACCGGACCACCGGCTCGCACGGCCAGATGCAGCACGCGCTGGTCGTAGCCGGCCACCAGGAACGGGAGGGACACCTGATCGGCCTCTACCTCGTCGCCCACCCACACGCCGCCCCATCCGCTGCGCGGGCCGAACCGACTCAGCTGGCCGACCGTGCCGAACCAGAGGTTCGATTGGCCCTGGCCGCACAGAGGGTTGCCCATCATCGACGCGTCATCGGCGCCCAACACCACCCGGCCATTCCACTGACAAAAGTCGGGCACTACCCGCAGGAGGGTCGAGATGGGCCGGATGCCGCCCGTGCGGCGTGCGGAAAAGGCGGGCGGGAAATCGAACAGTGTGCCGTGCATGCACATCATCAGCCGCCCGGGAGCGACCTGGCGGATCCGTGGCCATTCGGTGAACCACCCGTGGCGCGGATCGAAGGTGTGGCTGCCTTTGGGTAATCGAAAGGTGTACCAGCGGCCGCCGTCCAGGAGCTTGAGGATCACCGACCGCTTGTCCCAGCCGATCGCCCACAGGGGGCTGCCCCGGTCCGGGCTGCCTTCAATGCCGCCGGGGCCAGTGACGTCGGTGAATTGTTTCCGCTCGACCACCTCCCAACGGCTCCCGTCCCACTGGGCCAATGCACCCACCTCGTCTTCGCTGGCAGGCGGCCCCCCGGCCAGCAGGTGGCGATAGGCCCGGCGGTCCCCCGACTCGCCGTTGTTGGCGATCACCACGCGGCCTTGAGCCGTGTAGCCTCCCTTGCCATGGAACCCGGGAATGGGCTTTCCGAACAGCTTCTGTACCTCCAGCGAGTGAACGTTCACCTCGTAGATCGCCCCTTCCATGTCGAAAAAGTAGACCTTGTTGGCCGGGTCGGTCAGATGCCGCATGACCGCCGTCATCCGGCCCCGCAGCTTGCGCAGGTCCACGCTCCGCACACGGCGGCCAGCGTCGATGAAATAGGGGCCGATGATCAGTTGGTTCGACTGGCGATGGATCATCCGACAAGCGTGCGTCCCGCCCACGCTTTCGGGGCGGACCGTGACGTTCATCCCGTCGTCCACTTCGTACAGCTTGTCGTTGCTGCCCGTTGTCTTGTGCTGCGGATAGGTGATATACCACAGCCGGCCCGCCCACGGCGCAATCGCCCCGATCCCGCATTCCCCGTGATGCGGGCGGTCAGCCGGATCAGCTGGCTGGTTGAACGTGGCCAAATGGGGATAGATGCCGCTGATCTCCAGGTGCGATCCGTCGCCACCCAGGCTGGCCGAAGCGACAACCAGAAGCGCAGCCGCCGCCGTCATGCCCAGGATCCGCCATGTGGGAATCCGGGCACGGCTCGAAACCGAGTCACACTTCTTGTTGGCCCTCATTCGAGATCTCTCAGCGTTTCTAGACCACCGTGCGAGATTCTGCGACACCCCTGGCAACAATCCGGCTGACAGAAACACAACCTGCTGTCCGGAGGTTGTGGTATACCGGTTGGTGGTGGGCTGGCGCGTTTGTGACATCTGAATTTCCGATTTCGTGGTTGTCTCGAATTTCGTGCTTCATAGGAATAAGGATCTGTAGCGACATTGCAGCCAGGGAAGGGCGACGCCCCACGGAGTTCACGGATGAACACGGTTGGCAACGCAAGTGCAGGGTGATGCACGACGCGACAACGGCTTTGCCTCGATTGGCCACGGCTCGATGCCTTGATCCGTCGTCGTCCGTGACATCCGTGGTTGCAACCCCCCTGTAACCGTGCTACAGAGCCCTTCATATCTGGGAGTCTGGATTCTCCCTGCCGGTGGCGACACGCCAGCATAGTTGGCTGCCGAGGCGCAGGCAAGCTGCCCCGCCGCTCGAGCCGTTGGCCGGCGCGGGGCGCCGAGTCGG
>DQVB01000015.1 GCA_015661985.1 Planctomycetota bacterium
AGACCCTCGAGGAACTCTGTCGACGCCTGCCAAAGGACCCAGCCGGCTTCGTGGCCCTGGCCCAGCTCTACCTCCAGACAGGCCGCAACCTGGAACGGGCCCTCGACCTGGCCCAACAGGCGGTCAAGTTGGCACCCACAGCCGCGCACTACGTCCTCTTGGCCGGAATCCACCAACGGCGCTCCGATCTGAACGCTGCGATCGCTGCCCTGGAAAAGGCCCTCCGGCGGGAACCGCACAACATCCAATACCGGCAGATGTACGAACTCCTTAAAGAGGAACAGGAACAGGTACCGCGACAGGAACAACAAGAACAGGAACAAGACCAACAACAGAAACAACAGGAAGAAGACCAACAACAACAGCAGGAGCAGCAGCAGCAGCAGGAACAACCCGAAGGTCGGACACAGCAGCAGCCTTGAGGGGACTGCCCGTAGAGCGAACCGGATCGCGCGGCCAGCGCTTCCCGGCTCAAAACACCCAGGCGTATCGCCGGTTCGATAACTTTGTGGCTCCGAATCCCGGCGCTGCGCAAAGCTCGCCACCCCTGACGACGGTCGGCCGTAACTCAACGTTCGTAGTACCGTCTTGAGAGAGGTAACAAAACAAGTTGGTCGGAGCATTGTGGTGCAGCCCTTTCGGCTGCCGGGAACTGCAGGCGAGACGCCCGCGCCACAACAGACGAGACGGTCGCGTTACTCTGACACGGCTCCTTGGCCCGCTCCGCCGCCTCGAGGCGGTACCCCCGCGCACGCGGGGCCTGCGGCTCATTACCGCGTAAGGCTCGATGACAACCCGAGAACCCAACGAACGTGGAAAACAGCTGGACTTGTATGACATTGCTACTTAACCCTTTCGGCCTCTCCCGGAATTCTGCGCACGGGGCTTCGAGCGGGGTGCTTTGGCGGAGTACGCCCCGCCGCCCCATGGGGTGGCCAATCGCGACGGCTACACGGCGCGTGGGCGCAGCTCTGACCTCCCTTGTCGCCTTCCTGGCGATTCCCGTTTGCGCCCAAACCACCATCCGCCTGACCGACGTTACCGCCGACACAGGCATCACGTTCCGCCACACCGACGGCAGCGGCGGCAATCGCTACATCGTCGAGTCGGTCAGCGCCGGGTTGGCCCTGTTCGATTACAACGGGGACGAGCTGATCGACATCTATTTTCTCAACGGCGCCCCGCTACGCGGCACCCGCTCGCAGACCTCACCCCGGAACGCCCTGTATCGAAACGAAGGCCATTGGCGTTTCATTGATGTGACGGACGAAGCGGGGGTAGGCGATACCGGCTTCGGACTGGGCGTGGCCGTCGGAGACTACGATAACGACGGCGACCTGGACCTGTATGTGAACAATTTCGGCCCCAACGTGCTCTATCGCAACAACGGCGATGGTACCTTTACCGACGTGACAAACCAGGCGGGGGTGGCCAACGGCCACCGGGTAGGGGCCGGCGTCTGCTTCCTGGACATCGACGCCGACGGGGACCTGGATCTGTACGTATCGAACTACGTCAAGTTCTCCTACGAATCCCATCGGCCACACCATTTGATGGGCATTCCCGCCTATCCCAGCCCGTTGAACTACGAGCCAGACCCGGACACGCTCTACCGCAATAACGGCGATGGCACGTTCACGGATATCAGTGTCGAATCGGGCATCGCCTCTTCGGCCGGCACGGGCATGGGCATCGTGTCGTTCGACTACGACCAGGACGGCGATACCGACGTGTTCGTCTGCAATGACGTGAACAGCAACTTCCTCTTCCAGAACGACGGCAACGGGCATTTCACCGAGGTCGCTCTGCTCAGCGGCACGGCGCTCGACCTGGGCGGCATCCCTCATGGGAGCATGGGGAGCGACTGTCGAGACTTCGACAACGACGGCCTCTTGGATCTGTACGTCACCTCGTACAGCGGCGAACTGGCCACGCTCTACCGCAACCTGGGCGGCGGCTTCTTTGAAGACGCCACGCGCATCACCGGTGCCGGTAGTGGAACCTTTCCCCACGTCACCTGGGGCAACGGCTTTGTCGACTTCGACAATGACGGCGACCAGGATCTGTACATTGCCTGTGGCCACATCGATGACAACGTGGAACTACGGGACGATACGGCATCCTATCTGGCCCGAAACCTCCTCCTGATGAACACCGGCAACGGACGCTTCGTCGATGTCTCCGCTGCAGGAGGCGACGGATTGGCCGTCAAACTCTGCAGCCGTGGGACGGCCTTCGACGACCTGGACGGCGACGGTGACATCGACGTGGTCGTGCTCAACTCACGCCGCGAACCGACCGTTCTACGAAACGACACGGCCACGCACCATCACTGGCTGCACCTGCGGACCCGTGGCACGAAGGCCAATCGCGACGGGATCGGGGCACGGGTCACCCTGGTGGCCGGCCCGCTCCAACTGGCCGACGAAGTCCACAGCGGCCGGGGTTACCAGAGCCATCACGGCATGCGACTCCACTTCGGCCTGGCCACCCAACAACGCATCGACCGTCTGGTCATCCGCTGGATCGGCGGCGGTGTGGACGTCTTCGAAGGAGTGGCCGTCGATCAGCTGCTCACCGTCGTCGAAGGCCAAAGCCACACCGCGGGGCCGTAGACGTCGACGCCGCAGAGGTTGAAACGGTCCAACACGCCGGTCGGCTGCGAGCAAACGGCGCCATACGCTGCCTCGGAGCCGTAGGCCGTTGTTCCTGCGATGGCGCGCCGGGCGCGTGTCACTGCCGTCGGTTCCACCAGATGGACAGCCAATGGGGCAGTTGGCGGGTCGATTCCACCGAGTGGGACCCCACGACGAAATCCAAATCGCCGTCGCCGTCGAAGTCCGCCATCTCCATCGCGGCATGGTAGGGAAAACCCTCCTCCAGCGTGTGGGGAACGAAACGGCCACGCTGACGCTGCTCCAGGCAGACGATCGAGGCCAACGGCCCGGACCCGGGGTTCATGAACTGCGCCTGCGGGGCGACCCACACAGAGACCACCACGTCCAAGTCGCCGTCCTGGTCCACATCGCCAGCCAAGGCGCGATAGGCCCCGGGCAAGTTGACGAGACGGTGGTAGGCGAACCGGAGGTCACCCAGATTCTCCAGCCATTGCACGCCGTGGCAGGGCTTCAATCGCCCGTCGTCGAAGCTGTCGCCGTTGGTGTAGAGGATATCCTGATCACCGTCCTGGTCCAGGTCCACCAGCTCGATGCCGCTGGAGCCGAACGCCGGGTCCGGTCCGGCCCACAACGTGTAACGGCCGAACTCTCCCCCGCCCCGATTGATGAAGGCTTCAACGCATTCGTACTCCTGGCTCACCAGGGCCACAAAATCAACCAACCCGTCGCCGTTCAAATCGTCCGGGCAGAGGTGGATGGTCCCGGGCCGCGCATCCAACTCCCGCGCCTGGTACCTCGGCCGCTGGCCCGCTCCAGCCACGTTGCGCAGCAAGAGGATGCCCCCGGTCCGATCCGCCCCAAACTCGGCCACCAACAGATCCAAGGCCCCGTCGCCGTCCGCGTCGACGGGCCGCACGTCGGCCACACGCCCCAAACCGGAGGCCAGCACCGTCGGTTCCGACGGCCCCACCCCTTCAACCCCTCGCAGCCAGACTACCCGTCCCAGGTCATGGTCGTCCGGATAAAAGCTCCCCAGATCGGCCACCACCAGATCCAGTAGCCCGTCCCCGTCCAGATCACAGGGCTCGGCGTGCCCCGGCTGGTTCAGCCGTGCCAGCAACCGCCGGCGCCGGGGCCGCACCACGGGGTCGATCACCCCCACCGCCCCCTGCCGCATGTCGCAGCCCACCAAAACCGGGCCCCTCCCGGCTTCCAAATGCACCCATCGCAGAAACGAAATCCCCGGTGGCAGCTCACCCCATGGGTCGATGGCCAACTTGTCCACGGCAAACTCGGCGTCCAAAGGCTCCGTGGCCACGCCGGGACGGGGCAAGACCAGCTCGGCCGGAGCCCGCGATTTGAAATACGAAATCGCCCAGCCCATGGGCGGAGGATCCAAGTCCTCCCGCCCCGATTTGGCATAGAACTCGTACCCCCGCTCCACACCCTTGCGCCACGTGTCCCGAGGATAATTCTCCGGGTCCGGCAGGCCGTGACAGTCGCTGCAAAACCGCTCCACACGCCGCTCCATCTCCGGCGACAGCCGACCAGCTGCGGCATGGGCCCGGGCCTGCGCAAGAAGCCGCTCCCCCTCGACCCGGCGCCCCCACGGCCAGCCCAGCCAGATGGCCACAACCCCGCCGACCACTAGCCCTGCGACCAGTGCCCGGACCAGCACAACGGCTCGGCGTCGTCCTCCACAACCCACCAGTGGCTCCAATTCTGGACCAAGATATCCTCTGCCCGCCGACCGTCTGTCATCTTAACGCTCACCCCCCTCCAGGTATAGCTCCCACGTCACACGCGCGTCGAAATGGGGCTCGGTTCAGTCTGGCCCCTTTCCGGGTGACAGGCGCCGGAAGCGGTCGTTCGTAGTCCCGCCTTCAGCCGGGATTATTCACCAGCGGCAGAAGTGGGATAGGCATCTTGCCCGGTCGACAGGCTGGAAGCCTATCGCACGTGTTCATGAATAATCCGGGGCAGGCGGAACAATCGTCCTCCGTTTGTTGGCGCACCCATTCCGCCTGAAGGTGGTACGACAAACAGAGCAACAGTTGGCTTGGCTTCCAGTTTGTTACCCGCTTTTGAACCATGCCCGAAATGGCAATCCGTCCGTGCGGGCTGTCTGCCCGGCCGGTATACCCGAAGCTCTTGCCTGGGAGTCAAACCCGGCCGCGCACGCCCCCGGCCAGCCTGTGCCTGGGGCTCGCACCCCGAGCGAACAGCTCCGCGCAAGCGCCCCGTAAGACTCCGGATCAGCCTGAGAGTAAAACATACCGGCTTCTTTCCCCGGACCCGTTCGTGGCTCCTTTGAGGAACATTGCGGCAGGGAAGGCCGGCTGGTTAGAATGGAAATACCTCGCCAGGTGCACCACAGTACGAACTTGGGGCGGTAGGGAGGTTTTGCTTTTTCTTTGGTTGGTCTTTGGGCAAAGGGGGGTTGAGCGAGGGCACGGTTCGGGAGGGCTCCGCAAGTGCAGGGGGACGAGGGCAAAGGGAAAGGGCCCAGTGGGCGTCCGACGTTGGGCGAGTTCATTGCGCGGCTGGTCCAGACGGGGCTGATGTCCCGGAGGGATATCGAGACGTTTCAAGAGGGGCTCGCGCCTGGACAGCGGCCGCGGGACGCAAAGGCCTTGGCCGGCCAGCTGGTGCGGGCGGGAAGACTGACCAGGTACCAGGCGGCGGCGGTCTATCAGGGCAAAACCAAGGCCCTGGTGCTGGGCGAATACGTCGTGTTGGACCGCATCGGCGCCGGCGGCATGGGCCAGGTGTTCCGGGCCCGGCACCGGCAGATGGATCGGGTGGTGGCGGTGAAGGTTCTCCCGCCGGACGCGATGGGCTCGGCCGAGGCGATCAAGCGTTTTCGACGTGAGATGCGGGCGGCAGCTAAACTGATGCACCCGAACATCGTCGCCGCTTACGATGCTGGCGAGCACCAGGGGATCCATTACTTGGTCATGGAGTGGGTTGACGGGAAAGATTTGGCCCAGGTGACCAAACAGCGGGGCACGATACCCGTCCCTGAGGCGGTCGGCTGGATTCTGCAAGCGGCCAGGGGATTGGAGTACGCGCACCAGCTTGGAGTGGTGCATCGGGACATCAAACCAGGCAACTTGCTCTTGGACCGCCAGGGTACCGTGAAGGTCCTCGACATGGGACTGGCGCGCATGTTTGAGGGCCGCGAGGAGACTGCGGCTAGCCGACTTACGGCCACTGGCCAAGTGATGGGGACCATCGACTACATGGCGCCCGAACAGAGCGAAGACACTCACCATGCCGATGCCCGGGCCGATATCTATTCGCTCGGATGCACGCTGTACCGGCTGCTGACCGGACGCAGTCCTTACGCAGCGGACAGTCTGGTCGGCATCTTGTTGGCCCATCGGGACGCCCCTATCCCATCACTGCGTGCCGCTCGGCCCGAGGTTTCGGCGGAGTTGGACGCCGTGTTCCAAAAGATGCTGGCCAAAAGGCCCGAAGACCGGTATCAGTCGATGGCCGAGGTGATCACGGCGTTAGAGGCGTGCCTGAGCGAAGTCGAACAGCCGGCGAGTGCCGTGGCGCAAGGAGCCCGGAAAGATCCGGCGCTGTCGTCGTTCCTGCGTGGCCTGAGCCAGCCTGGGGTGGCCAGCCACGGAAAGCTCACGCGAGGGGCGGAAGAGACGTTGGGGCGGCCGATGGAACACGAGAAGGCCACGAGCGGCCAACGGTTCTATCAAAGACTGCTCGCCCCGCGTCGCCGAAAGCCCCTTTACGCTGTGGCCGCCGTCGTAGCCTTGCTGGCTGTTTCGCTGGGCATCGTCATCGTGCTCTCCGCTTCTCGCGGGACCCTGGTCTTACAGGTGGACACCCCAGGCGCCAAAGTCGTGATCGACGGTGGCAAGCTCACTATCACCACCCCTGAAGACGCCCAGCCGGTCACTGTACAGCTGGAGGAAGGCGAACATACGCTGCGGGTGACCAAAGACGGTTTGCAGACCGTCACTCGACGGTTCACCATCCGCGCGGGCGGAAAGCAAACCGTCCGAGTCCGTCTGGCCGCGCCTAAGTCGAAGGGCACGACGGTCGAGCGGGGAGCCGCAGCGTCCGCTGAAGCCCCACGGCAGGGTTTGCCCCTGCTGGACCAGTGGCCGTCCGCACCACCGGAAAAGCTCACGCTGGATGACCTGCGTGTTCTTTTTCCTCTCAATGCCGCAATTGGAGGAACCAGCAAGTGCGAGCTGGCCGTGACCGCCCTCCACCCGGCAGTTCCCATCAACGATGTTGGCTGGAGTTCCAACGGGCGTCTGATAGCCACTGCCTGCGTCGACCGAACGGTTCGCCTGTGGAGGCCGGACGGAACCGCCGGCCCTGTTCTGCAGGGGCATGCTGGAATCGTCATGACGGTTGCCTGGTCACCCGACGGCCAGCGGGTGGCTTCCGGAGGGGCTGATGGCACCGTCCGACTTTGGCAGCCGGATGGGACGCCGGGGCCCGTGCTCAAGGGCCATTCCAGCCAAGTTCAGGAGGTGGCCTGGTCACCTGACGGCCGGCGACTGGCTTCGGCGGGGGATGACGGGACAGTGCGACTGTGGCAAACGGACGGGACACCCGGGCCCGTGCTCCAAGGCCACCGCGGCACCGTCTATTGCGTCGACTGGAGCCCCGACGGCAGCCGCCTGGGCTCGGCAGGGGCAGACAAAACAGTCCACCTGTGGGACGCCAGGAGCGCGGAATCGCTTTTCGTGTTGAAGCCGCACGGCAATGCCGTCTATTCGTTGAGCTTCGCCCCCGATGGTGGTCGGTTGGCGGCCGGCACGTGGGGCCGCATCTCGATTTGGGACCTCGTTGAGAGACGCCTCCATACACAGATCGAAACACAGAGCTGGGCGGACTGCCTCTGCTACTCAAGTGACGGGGCGCTGATCGCCTGGGGAACCAAGTGGGGACAAGTGGCTGTGCTGGCTGTGGGTTCCCAAGCCAAACGATACGAGGTCAAAACGCCGGCGCGAGTGCACGGGATCGCCTTCAGCCCGGATGACTCGCGAGTCGTCCTGGGCACGGAAAAAGGGACCCTCCTCGCGTTGGACGCCGCCACGGGAGAGTTGCAATGGGCCGCGGTCCTTCTGCTGGACGACAAGTCGGTCACTTTCGACGGCTCTGGAAGTGTGCTCGATGGCGACCCCCAGCTGATTGAAAGGCTGTTCGCCTACTGCCTGAAGAAACCCGATCAACGAACGGAGATCATCAAGCCATCCGAGTTCCGAAAACGTTCTGCCGAAAACGATCCGAAAAAGAGGCCGGTGACGGTCTCATCGAGCGAAAAACCGGCCGAATAAGCCGAGCGAATGGCCTTTCAGCCGAGCAGTCAATCTCGACGACCTTGCTCCAGGTACCAGGAACCTGTGCGTTTACCCGTTGGGGAAACACTGAGGACTCGCGGTATCAGAACCGTGGCCGCCATCCCCGCGGCAGGCTCCTCGTTGTCCTCGGACCAGCGACGTTTAGCCGCAAACAACCCTCTCGGACGGATTCCAGAGAACTCTATGATCCAACGCTCCTTCGGTCCGTGGGAAGACCCACAAGACGCACTCGAAAAGTGGCTTGAACAGAAAGACGATCTCCTGGCCCGCCCCAGGCCACGCCCCAAGGTTGAAGGGCTCACCGTGGCCGAGTACCGGGTGCGCACCGAAGGTCGTGACTGGGTCGTGGACGAGTCGAGGCTACGTGCTTCGGGAGCTGAGAACCGATGGTTCCACTGCCCGGTCGGCTCTGCGGTGGCCGCGTCTACGGCCGGCGGGGCGCTGCCGGCTCCGGAATCGAAGGAGGAGAAAAAGCAGGGGCGGATTCAGCTACCGGGCCTTCAGCGGCTGAAACGATACGGCCAGGACCCCAGGGACAGGGAGTTACAAGCCGTGAGCAGGGAGGAGTGAGCAGGGAGGAGTGAGCAGGGAGGAGTGAGCAGGGAGGAGTGAGAAGGGAGGAGTGAGAAGGGAGGAGTGAGAAGGGAGAAGGGAGA
>DQVB01000565.1 GCA_015661985.1 Planctomycetota bacterium
TCCCCATGATCACCGCGCGTGATCAGCTGGCGATCCTGGCCGAGGCCGACTTCTGCATCACCGGATATTTGGACCCGGACAAGCTGCTGCCGGAAGGGCCCTTCGGCGACCACCTGGGTTACTACAGCCTGCGGCACGATTTCCCTGTGATGCGCGTGGAGAAGGTGTACCACCGGGATCGACCCGTTTGGCCGTTTACCGTGGTCGGGCGCCCGCCGCAGGAGGATGCTATGTTCGCCCACCTCGTCCACGACCTGGTGGGCCCCGTGGTGCCGCGCGAGATCCCGGGAGTCAAGGCGGTCCATGCTGTCCAAGAGGCCGGCGTGCATCCCCTGCTGTTGGCCATCGGCAGCGAACGCTACGTGCCCTACGAACAGCCGCGCCGCCCCCGCGAACTGTTGACCCAAGCCAATGCCATTCTGGGCCACGGCCAACTGTCGCTGGCCAAGTACCTGTTCATCGTGGCTGAGGAAGACAACCCCGAGTTGGACATCCACGACGTGGCCGACTTCCTCCGGCATGTGTTGGAGCGGACCGACTGGCGTACGAACCTCCATTTCCAGACCCACACGACCATGGACACACTGGATTACAGCGGCGAGGGGCTGAACCAGGGCTCCAAGGTGTTCGCGGCCGTGGCCGGCCCGGTGCGGAGGACCTTGCCAGTCGGTCTGGATCGGCGGATCAAGCTTCCGGAAGATCTGGGCTTCGGCGACCCACGGGTCGTGCTGCCGGGGATCTTGGCGGTCCGGGGCCCGGCCTACCGGCCCCAGCAGCCGGGCGGGCGGGACGCGATCGTACAGCGGTTCTGTTCCCGCTATCGGCGCGACGATCCGCTGAATCTGTTTCCCTTGGTCGTGGTCGTCGACGACAGCGAGTTTGTGGCCCGCACGTTGGCCAATTTCCTCTGGACCACGTTCACTCGCAGCAACCCCGCGGCCGACATCTACGGGGTGGAGTCGTTCCTGGTACAGAAGCATTGGGGTTGTTTCGGCTCGCTGGTGATCGACGCCCGAGCCAAGCCGCACCACGCCCCGCCGCTGGTGGAGGACCCCAAAGTGACCCGCCGCGTCGACGAACTGGCCGCGCCAGGCGGACCGCTGCATGGTATCATTTGAACGCAAACTGTAAACGGGACATCGAACAAAGACCACGAAGTACGCGAAACCAACGGAAGAACGGATTGAATGGGTGTCGGCCCGTCGCCGTAGTCTTCGACGCGTCCGACTCGTCTTTTTTCCTGGTTTTCGCACGTTTCGTGGTTCTGGCACTTACCGTTCGAAGTTTGAACGGTCAGGCAGTGCAAGCCGGTTCGCCGAGGAAGTCCAGCGGCATGCTCCCCGCTACCCTGTCGCCCGCCCAGATCCACGTCCTCTTGGCCCTTTGGATGTTCGCCTTGGGGTCAGCCGTGGGCAGTTTCTTGAACGTGGTCATCTACCGCCTTCCCCGCCGGATGAGCCTGATTCATCCCGGATCCCACTGCCCGGGGTGTGGCCATCCCATCCGCTGGTACGACAACATCCCTATGGCCAGCTGGCTCGCCTTACGTGGCCGCTGCCGTGACTGCGGGACGCGGATTTCACCGCGCTATCCGTTGGTGGAAGCGGCTACTGGGTTGGTGTTTGTGGCGATCGTGATGACCGATGGGCTTTCCCCCGGCGGGGATCTTGCGCCGCGCGCGGCCGGTGGACCGGCCGCCTTTTTGCCGGCGCCCATGATGACCGCCGCGCTGGTCGGTTACCACCTGTTGCTCCTCTGCACGTTGTTTGCCGCTGCGTGGATCGAGAGCGATGGGCATAGCTTGCCGCTCAGGCTTTTCGGCCCCGCAGCGCTGGTGGGAGTGATCCTCCCGATCGCCCTGCCCGGATTGCGGAGCCCGCCGGCGTGGCCGACGCTGGGAGGGCCTGCGGCCGGACTGGCAGAGGGACTGGTCGGGCTGGCCGCAGGGTTCGCTGTGGGGTGGCTCTCGGCGCTGGCCGTCAGGCGCCGGCGGCGGGCTGGGTTTGCGGCATCAACGACCGTCTTGGGGCTCTTGCTGGGCTGGCAGGCGGCCGTTGTGCTGGGCCCGGCGGCGCTGCTGTTGCATTCAGCCGCCGTCGCTTCCGCCCGCTGGTGGCGCCCGCTGGAGCGTCTTGGGCCCACTGCCTGGTTGGCCGCCGGGACCTTCGCATGGATCCTGGGCCCCCGTGGCGTTTGCCACGTCCTTGTCCGGTAGTACGCGCACCGGGGCGCCGATGTCCACGGCGCTTCATTCGTCGGCGTAGTCTTCCCCGTTCAAGCTGCGGATGACCGAGCGTTGCCACGCCTCCAGGGCGGCGGCGAGCCGCCGGGCCCTTTGGGGCTGCTGGTCGGACAGGTCGTCTGTTTCGGCCGGGTCGGCCGCCAGGTCGTACAGTTCGTAGCGCACGTTGCGGCCCCCTTTGTCAGCGATACGATGCAGCTTCCAGTCGCCGTCGATCCAGGCCGCATGCCCGGGCAGCTGAGATTCGGCATAACGACGGGTGATCTTGCCCGCGTCGAGTCGCAGTTTCCAGTCCTTTTCCGGTTCCCGGCCGGCTCGTTGGGCGGTCAGCAGCTCGCTCATCCACCGCTGGCTGGGCGTGGAAATACCCGGCTCGGGAAAGTCCCAGAAGCCCATGGGCTCGGGGCGCCGCTCCATGCGGCCTTCGATCAAAGGCACGAGGCTGATACCGTCCAGCGGCGGCTGGTGGGGCATGCTCACCCCGGTGATCTCCAGCAGCGTGGGGTAAATGTCCGAGGTGTTGCAGCGGACCGCGGTCCGGCGCGGCTCGGGAATACGGGCGGGCCACTCGAGGATGGCGGGCACCAGCAGTCCGCCTTCGTAGACCTGGCCCTTGTTGCCGCGGTGGCCGCCAGTCGATCCCACTTTCAATGCGCCGTTATCGCTGCAGTACCAGAGAATGGTGTTGCGGTGGACGCCCAGTCTGCGCAGCTCGTATCGCAGTTTGCCGAAAGCTTCATCCATGGCAGTGATTTCACCATAGAAGTGTTGCTTGGGCGGCGGTTGGTCGGGGTACAAACGGAGGTACTGCTCCAGGGCCCGGTGGGGGCCATGGGGCGATCCGAACCAGACCACGGCCAGGAACCGTTTCCGCTCGGCCACGCAGCGGCGGATGAAATCCAGCGCCGTGTCGACGGTGACCATCGAGCTTTCCCCCTGCATGGGCACCGCCTTCCCTTGAACGCTCAGCGTGGGATCGTTGTCGAAGAAGTTGGGCGAGGAGACCCACACGTCAAAGCCGCTGGCCCCCGGATTGACCGGGCTTCCACGACGGACCGAACCGAGGTGCCATTTGCCGAAATGGCCAGTGGTGTAGCCGGCAGTTTTCAGCGCTTCGGCCAGCGTGATCTCCTGGGGCCGCAGCGTGTGACCCCACTTGAAACAGCCGAAACGGTTCGGATGCCGTCCGGTCAGCACACTGCCCCGGGTAGGCGAACAGACAGGTGCGGCGGCATAGAAGCGATCAAACCGCAACGCTTCGCCGGCCATGGCGTCGAAATTCGGAGTCTTGAGCACCGGGTGGCCGTTGTAGGCCATGTCCCCCCACCCCTGGTCGTCGGCCATGCACAAGACAATGTTTGGAAGCGCCACCTCGTCCTGGCCCCAAGCGCCCGTCTCAGCCCACCCGAGCCAGACAGCCGCTAGGCCTGCGAGGAAACGCACAACCGCCCCGCCTTCCCAACCATTGGAGCTCCTGCTCATGTTTTCCCCCTTCTTGTGGTGCCCGTTCGGATCGAAAAAAGACGTGTTCCGCTGCCGCCCTCGGTTGCTAAAGCCTTGTTGCACCAGCCTGGGGCCGGCGCCGAGTACCGGTCGACCCGTCGACCAGCCACCAGCCACACCACAGGCTACGATTCACCCTCCCGTCAGACCATCGGCTCGGCCCGCCGCACCAGTTGGATGGGCATACCCCAAGGGTCCCGGAGCATGGCCAATCGGTCCCCGTCGGGCGTCGTCGTCACCGGGCCGGCCGATGTGGCACCGGCCTCCAACAGACGGGTGCGCGCCGCTTCCACGTCCTCAACGGAAAACGCCAAATGCAATACCAGCGGGTCCATGGCGCGGTAGTCCGGCACCGAGGCGGCTGGGTTGTTATATATCTCAATCATCACTCGCCCGGAGCCGTCGGCCAAGAAATGCGTGTAGGGCGGGCCGGTCACCCTGCGTTTCACGGAGAACCCCAAGTGCTGGACGTACCACCGCGCCACGGCCGGTGGCTCGTGGACTATGTATCCGACGTGTTCGATCTCCATAGGCTGACTCCCTCCGCGCACCGCCCCCCGGTTGATGGCCCGCAAACCCGTCTCCCCGGCCGAGAACCCTCAAACGGCCAGCCCCCGGCGCCCGGCACACCGGTCCAGACGTCACCTGGAAAGCCGGCCGCTTGCTGGCTATCTTGATTGCTGCAGCCGCCCGAGGCAAGTCGCGGCCCAGCGGGGCCCGGCCCCCTGACCGCCCTCGGGCACCGGCGCCGAAAACAGCACCGGCTGCCGATCCACGGTTCGGCCTTCCCCGCGGCCGGCCAAACGTAGACAATAGTTGAACAGCGCCACTTTTGTCGCCGGGCTCTCCGAGCCGGGTGTATTCCGTCCGTTGCTGGCGCCAAAGCCGGCTGGGGAGCAGCGAGATCCCTTTGGGATGCTGCAGCCTGTAACGGTGACCGCCTGACGGGTGACAGGCTTCCAGCCTGTCACCCACAACTCAAAAGATGCGCGCA